>CAILUF010000237.1 GCA_903837365.1 uncultured Alphaproteobacteria bacterium
ATTACTATTAATTATCTATAATTGTTATGACTATATCGCATTCCATCCAAGATAATTATCAAATAAATTCTACAGATTTATATCGAGCAATTCTCAATAATCAATTACCGCGAGTTTGCGATTTATTAAATCAATACCCATCATTTGTTGATGAATTTCTTTTTGAAGATCAGTTTGTGAATACTTTAAATTTAGCAATTGAGGAAAATAATTTTGAATTGGCTAAGATTTTAATAGATTTAGGTGCTGATATTACTAGGATTGATCGTAAGGGCAATACCGCTTTACATATCGCTTCTCAGGAAAATATTTTTGAAGCTAATCAAAAAAATCTAGATGATGCTAAAAATGAACGTTTAAAAATTTTTGATTTAATTATTAGTTTTGCTAAGCAACAAGGAATCGATGATTATGTTTTGCGCGTAAATAATTTAAATAAAACTGCTCTTCATTGCGCTATAGAAATGGGTTACCGCGAAATTGTTCAAAAATTATTGGATTATGGAGCTGATTTGGATTTTGAAGATCTTGATGGTAAAAATTCACTTCATTTAGCCATGGAAAATGATGATTTAGAAATGGTTAAAATTTTAATTAAAAATAAAAAAATACAAATTGAAAAAAAATTTATTGCTTTGCAAGTTGAGCGTGAAGAGATTTCATCGATTGATCGTAAGGAATATCTATCTTTAGAATTGCAAAAATATTTAGAGAAAAAAATTGAAGTTATCGGTGAGTTTTTTGGAGCTAGACCTATTCATTTCGCGGTTCTTTCCGATAATTACGATCTTGTTAAATTACTTTTAGATTACAAAGTGGATGTTGATGTTGTGATGTTTAATAATTTTTCAACACCTCTTCATATCGCTACAGAAAATGATAATTTCGATATTGTAAAAATTTTACTAGAAGCAAATTGTGTTAGAGTTTTTTTTAATAAGGAAGGTGAAGATGCTTTTTTTATTGCTGTAAAAAAAAATCATCATCAATTGATTAAATTACTTTTTGATTTTGGCATTGAATTTAACCAAACTATCCAGCTTATTCAAGATAGATCTGCAATCATTTCAAAAGAAACTTATGATATAATTGCTTATCTTTTAAAATATCAGAAAGTTAGAGATGTATTTTCCAAGGCCTATAAGCAGTTAAAGCCTGATTTAAAAATAAAAGTTAATGCGCAGGATTCTTTAAATTTTCCAACTTTTAGTTTAGTCGAGCGTTTTATCTTTGAAAATCCTAATCGCGATCAGAGTTTTTGTGAGGTAATCGCCATGAGTAACGAAGTGATAAATTTTATAGCGCAAAAACCACAAGCTCTCGAATTTTTTGATAAAATTTCTACTAATTTTTTGCAACAATGTGTTAATCAGGCGATTGCTGGATTTACCTGTATCGCAACCTATGTTGCAATGTCCAATCAAACCGATATCAAAGAACAACTCGAAGTTGCCAAAAGATTGCAAGTAATGGAGAATATTAATCTAGAAATTTTAAAAAAATTATCGGAACTTCCTCAAGATCAGATTCCCAAAGATTTACCTTTAAATAAAACTGAAATAATTTTAGGTAATGAAGTTCTTAAAATTATTCACAAAAAATGGCTAGAAAATAACGCTAAATCAAAAATTGGTCATTACAAGCAAGTATTTGATTTACATGGTTCGAAATCTAGTTTTATTGCCACTAAAACTAATTGTGAACCATGGTTGGGAGTGTCATTATTAACTCATGAAGAAGGACATTCTCATCGTAATTTATTTGAAGAATTTATCGATAAAATTACTCAAGAAATTGGATCTAAAGAAAGTTTAATTAATAAAATTGATGAGGTCTTAACTACGCCAATAGATCAAAAATTCGTTGAAGAATTATTTCTTGGCGAGCTTGGCCATAATCATTTTACTGCTGAATTTTTAACTTTAATCGTAGTTGATGATGAGACGCGTATTAAACTTCAGAAAGATCAGCAACAAATTCGTTCAATGATTGATAACTGCGATACGACTCAACCAGATTATTATGAGCAATTACAAAGCTTGTCAAAGCAATTACATCAAGCTCAGCAAGATTATAGCGATAAAATAAAATCAACAGCAAAAGAAATTATTTTAGATCAATTAATTCCTAAAAAAAGATCGTTAGACATTGATTCGTTGTTGAATCCTTCTTCGCCAAGTCCTCATGTTTCAAACTCTGAATCGCTATTGCAAAGAGCGAAATTGCAACGTATTTAAGAAAAATTTTTTAAGAATCTAACGTCATTTTCAAATAACAAACGTAGATCGGTAATTCCATATTTCAGCATTGCTAAGCGTTCAATGCCAATGCCAAAAGCAAAACCTTGAAATTTTTTACTATCAATTCCACAATTTTCTAAAACATTGGGATGAATCATTCCACAACCTAAAATTTCCATAAATTTATCACCTTTACCAATTTCAATTTTACCTTGATTAGCGCTGTAATTAATATCAACTTCGGCTGATGGTTCAGTGAAAGGAAAGAAGCTTGAACGAAAGCGTAATTGTAAATTTTTTACGGCGAAAAATTTTTCAAGAAAATATTCCAAAGTCCATTTGAGATTGCCCATATTAACATTCTCATCAACGATAAATCCTTCAAATTGGTGAAACATTGGCGAATGTGTTTGATCAAATTCACGGCGAAAAACTTTACCAATTGCACCGACGCGAAGCGGTGGAGTGCTATTAAGCATTTTTCGAATTTGTGTATTGGATGTATGAGTGCGAAGCATCAATTGCGAATTATTTAAATAAAAAGTATCTTGCATTTGCCGAGCTGGATGATCTTTGGGAATATTTAACGCGCTGAAATTATGAAAATCATCTTCGATTTCTGGACCTTGTGCAAATTCAAAATTCAATTCGCTAAAAATTTTTTCAATATCTGCTATTACGCGATTTATCGGATGGATTGAACCTTGATTTTCATATCGTGCAGGCAATGTCATGTCAAGTTTTTCAGTGCTTAATTTAGCATTTAATTCAACGTTTAAGTAATAATTTTTTCTATCTTCAATACTTGAATTTATTTGATCGCGTAATTGATTAATTTGATTACCAAAAGATTTCTTTTGATCGGCATCGAGATTTTTTAAATTGGCAAATAATTCTGAAACAATGCCCTTCTTGCCTAGAAAATTAATTCTAATTTCTTCAAGTTGTTGAGGATTTTGAACTTGCGTAAATTGTGAATTGAAATTTGATAAAATATTTTCTAAATTAGTCATAGTTGTTATTAATTTTATATCTATAATTCGGTATTAGTCATTAAACATTTTAAAAAAAATGAAGTCAAGTTTAGCATTATTTAAAAAAATGCTTAAGTAAAAATCTATAAAAAATTCAATCAATCTATTGCTAAATATATGCAAATCAATTATTACGGATCATACTCTTTGTTGAAGAAAGAGGTGTTACGATTTTTAAAAGTTTATCATCAAACTTTACTGTCACCAGTGGTAAATATCATTTTATTTTTAATGGTTTTTTCATTATCGGTTGGAGAACATATTGAAAAGATTGGTTCAGTGTCTTTCGCGGTATTTGTTTCAGCTGGATTAATAATGATGTCTGCCTTGCAAAATTCTTTTGCAAATTCATCATCTTCATTTGTGATGGGTAAGGTAATGGGTCATATTGTTGATTATCTGATTCCACCCCTCGGAGCGCTGGAATTATTATTTGCTTTTGGAATTGGAGCGATTGCACGCGGTATTTGTGTAGCACTGGTTGCATATTTGGTAATTTTATTTTTTGTTCCATTGACAATTTTTAATTTTTATTATCTGTTACTTTTTTTAATTTTAGGTTGCGCATTCCTGGGGATGATGGGAATTTTATGTGGAATTATTTCTGAAACATTTGATCAAATGTCAGCAATGACAAGCTATGTTATAACTCCGCTAACCTTCTTGTCCGGGACGTTTTATTCAACGAATTCACTGCCACAATTTTGGCAAAATTTTGCGCATATAAATCCAATTTTTTATATGATTGATGGATTTCGTTATGGTTTAACAGGTTATAATGATAGCAATTTAAATATCGGAATTTGGTATTTGGCTATTTTAAATTTAATTCTCGCGAGCGCTTTATTTGTAATGCTTAAACGCGGTTACAAGATGACTCATTAATTTTTTTATAATTAAATAAAAAAAATAGTTGTTAAATAAATTACACTATTTATAATTTAAACAAACATATATGTTTTTTTAATTTTTAATATAAACTCACACCATTTTGAGATCTATGAAACATCACCATCCTTGCGTATGCGCATTCAATAAAAATGCCGAAAATTTGCAAAAAAATTTTGTTGCAAATTTACCTTCTAATCTAGAAGTTCTAGATTCCTGTCCTTGCAATTTATCTTTTTTAGATAAAGAAAAATCCTCAAACAATTTTATAAATTTTACTGATCAATCATCAATAAATCAAAATAAAAATATCGAGCCAAATAGAGAGAATTCACTTGCAATTAACGGCGATAATTATTTTGAAATTGTGAATTATATGCGCTTAATTCGCGCGACAAATATTGGCCCATCTTTATTTTGGAGATTAATAGAAATTTTTGGGGATGTTTCTACGGCAGTTGAAGAAGCTGTTGATTTTTTTAAGAGCATCAACTCAAAGAAAAAAATTAAACTTGCAACAATTTCGGAAGTTGAAGATGAGATTGAAAAAACTCAAAAATTTGGCGCAGAAATTATTATCGCAAGTGATCCACGTTATCCGCAAATTTTAAAAACAATTTATGATTCTCCGCCATTATTAACAGTAAAAGGTGATTTGAGTTTTTTTAACAAACCAGCTGTAGCAATAGTTGGAGCAAGAAATTGTTCATTTAGCGCTAGCAATATTGCCAAAAAAATTGCTGTTGAATTTGGGCAAAATTCTATTATTACGATTTCAGGTCTTGCGCGGGGAATTGATTGCGCAGTTCACGAAGCGTCAATTTTAAGTGGAACAATCGCGGTAATCGCTGGTGGAATTGACAGCATTTATCCGCAGGAAAATAAAAGGCTTTATCAACAAATTTCGCAATATGGCTTGTTGGTTACTGAAATGCCATTTGGATCACCTCCCAAAAGCAATTACTTTATCAAACGTAATCGCATAATTTCAGGATTAGCTCCTTCGCTAATTGTTGTTGAGGCAAGCTTAAAATCAGGAAGTCTTGCCACTTCTCGATTTGCTCTTGAGCAAGGCAGGGAAATATACGCTTGCGCTGGTTCACCTTTTGATCCTCGGAGCGCTGGGGTAAATAAACTTGTTAAGGATGGTGCACGAATTATTACTGATCTTGATGAATTGATTAGTGAAGTTGCGCAAAATAATCGCAATATGTTAACACAAAATTCTGAAAATTTAAGTATGAATTTTTTGAATTCACAATCGCCAAAAATTGTTAATTCAATAAAACAAATTACTCCAGATATTCAAGACCGAAATATTCAAGATCAGGATTTTCAAAATCAGAATATTCAAGATCAGAATGAGCAAGTTAAAAAAAACATACCTATCGCAAAATCATCGCAATTTAATCAAATTGAAGATAAGGAATTGCAACAAATTATCGAGATAATTATTTCTAAAATTAATAACCAAGCAATTTCTATCGATGAAATTATAGAGTATGTACAAAAACCAGCAAAGCTTATCAATGTAGCTTTGATGCATTTAGAGCTTAATGGTCAAATTTCTATAAATCACGGCAGAGTCAGCGGAGATAATTTGTTAATTTAAGTCCTTCACGTAAAAAAATTAGCCTTAATAAGCTAATTTTAGTGAAGGACGGGATCAGGAGCGGATGCGACGCAATCCCGGTCGTGAATCTTTTTTATAAAAAAAGATGAAACGTTTAAAAATTTTTTATTTATAGTTTTTTAGATGTTTATATATCCACTGAATCTCTAGTCTTTCGACCCCCCACGATTTAGAAGGACTTAACTACCGTTAAGCCCTTCTAAATCTGCTCCCCCTCAAGGGGGGAGCTATAGCCCGAGAGCTTCGAGACGATTGAAAAAAATTGTAGGGATGTAAGCTATGAATTATTTCCTATGAATTATTTCCTATGAATTATTTCCTGTGAATTATTTCCTGTGAATTGTCTCCCATGAATTTGTTGTTTAAATTTCCCATCTTAATTTACTTCTTAATTTACTCTCTTCTTAATTTTTATTTCTATTAAATGCGTTGATCAATCTAAACGCCTGATGCGGGAATTGAATGGTGACCCC
>CAILUF010000238.1 GCA_903837365.1 uncultured Alphaproteobacteria bacterium
ATTTGAATTTAAAGGCTTTAAATTTAAAGACGAGGACTGCCTAAATCATAGATAGATCTAGGTGCGCAAAGACGAGATCTGAAAAATTCAATTGCATCATTTAAAAGTTGAAATGGTATAAGCTATCATAGCTCAGGGGTAGAGCACTTCATTGGTAATGAAGAGGTCGGTGGTTCGATTCCACTTGATAGCACCAGTTTTAAAATATTAATTTACAGTAATTTACCAAGTTCTTCCGGAGTAAGTAAAAGGCTTGCCATATCTTTCTAAAATATATTTTTTACTGTAGAAACTTTCATAAACAAAAACTCGATCAGTTCGAGGATTATAGCAATCACCAAATAAATAACGATTTTGATATTCATTGAAATCGGTTAAACGAGTTCCTAGCGAATTGTAAAGTCTGCTTGCTTCTTGAGTATCTGATTCTTCTACAAAGCAAAGACTTGCACAAGAATTTAATAATAAAAATAAATATAATAAACTAAGTTTTTTCATAAAATAATTAGGCTTTAGCTTCGAATATTGTCACTACTCCAAAATTTAAATTTTGATAAGAAACGCTTGAAAATCCTGCGTCCTCAAGCATTTTCTTAAATTGATTTTGTTCAGGAAATTTTCTAATACTTTCTACTAAATATTGATAGGAATTGCGATCTTTTAATATTATTTCACCAATCTTAGGAATAATCTTGAAAGAATATTGATCATAAATTTTTTGTAAAAAATAATCCTCAACTTTTGAAAATTCAAGACATATAAATTTTCCACCATCCTTCAAAACCCTCTTGGCTTCATGGAGACCTTTTTGAATATCGGTAAAATTTCTAATCCCAAAAGCAATTGTATAAAAATCAAATTGTTTATCCGCAAAAGGTAAGTTTTCACCATCCCCACAAGTAAATTTTAATTGTGAAAATAAGTTAGCATCAACAGCCCTTTGTTTTCCAACCTCAAGCATTTCTTGATTAATATCAACAACATCAATATTGCAATTGAGATTTGACGAGTTGGGTTTTTTAAGGATACGCATCGCGATATCAGCGGTTCCTCCAGCTACATCAATAATTTTGCAATTTCGTGATAGATTAATTTTTTCAACCATTTTATTCTTCCAATTGCGATGAATGCCAAAGCTCATAAGATCATTCATAAGATCATATTTACTGGCAACATTGGAAAAAATTTCCTTAACAAGTTGTGATTTCGAATCAACGTCAACTTGTTTAAATCCGAAATGCGTTTTTTTTGAATCCATGAAAACTACCGATTTTGATTTTGATTTATCAAGCGATTTAATCGCTCAAAGGCCATTTGCAAATAAAGCGCAAACGCCAATGTTAGTTTTTTGCAATGAAAAAATCTATGATAAAAAATTAAACGACATTGTTGATTATTTGCAAGAGGGAGATGTGTTAGTTTTTAATAATGCCAAAGTTATTAAGGCAAAATTTAGTGCGCAAATTCAGCGTAATTTAACAAAATTAGAAGTGAATCTAGACCAAGAATGCCAAGGCTTGATAAATGATGAAAAATTGACAATTTGGCAAGCTTTATGTAAGCCTGCCAAAAAAGTTGTAATTGGCGATATTTTAAAAATATCTGAAATTTTTTTTGCAGAAGTAATTGAAAAAAGTAATGACGGATTTATCAAAATAAAATTTAATTGCTCTAATTTAAAACTTGTTGAAATGCTTGATAAATATGGTCAAATTCCACTTCCACCTTACATAAAAAGAGTGGAAAAAAATCTTGATGATGAAAAAAATTACCAAACAATTTATGCTAAGGAAGGTAACGCAGTAGCGTGTCCAACTGCTGGATTACATTTTAGTCAAGAAATTTTTGATAAAATTAATTCAAAAAAAATTATTCAAGTTTTTGTAACTTTAAATGTTGGGGCAGGAACCTTTCTTCCAGTTAGAAGCGAATTTATTAAAGATCACGAAATGCATGAAGAAAGTTTTGTTATCGATGAAAAAACTTGTGAAATTATTAATCATGCAAAAAAAAATAAAAATAGAATAATCGCAATTGGTACTACAGCTCTTAGGGTTTTAGAAAGCGTAGCTAATGAAGAAAATCAAGTTGAAGCAAAAAAATCAACGACAAAAATTTTTATTACTCCGCCATATAATTTTAAAATTGTTGATATTTTGGTAACAAATTTTCATCTCCCCAAATCAACTTTGTTAATGCTGATTAGTGCATTTGTAGGTAAGGAAAATGCCAAAAAAATTTATCAACATGCGATAGAAAAAAAATATCGATTTTTTTCCTATGGCGATTCATCTTTATTGTTTCGCTCTCAAGATCACTGACCAATGTTGCGATTTTCTACGCCAATAAGTGATTGGTCGGGATTATAAAATTTATCCAAAATTGCTTGCTTATGATTTTTTGACATTCTTTCATCCATCATTCTGCTTTTGTTTATGTAGTCGATAATGTCACTGGTTATTATTTCATAATTATCCTGATCAAGAAAAATATGAATGAAAGGATATTCAAATTTATCGTCAAAGCTCGGTAAATGTTTTTTTTCAAAAGTAAAATCGCTAATTTTCTTTTCATTTAAATTATTATTCCAAAAGCATTTTATTTGTCCAAAAAATTCTTTTTCGCTATTTATGTAAAATGCCTGACTTCTTGTTTCGCCAGGATTTATATGGCTCAAGCTAATATGGTGATTAGGGAAATCGCAATTGATTGAAGTCAAAGGTTTAATGCTGTTATTGCTAATATAAATAACTGGACTTTCACGTTTTGCCATGCAAGCAGTAGCAATAAATAAAAAAATTATAAAATATTTATTCATGTTTATTATTATA
>CAILUF010000239.1 GCA_903837365.1 uncultured Alphaproteobacteria bacterium
AATATTAAAGTTTAAAAATAAATAGTTATTGCTAATTCTTATTATTACTCATCTTTCTTATTCTGATTTCTTTTATATAATTCTTTTCCTAATTTTATTGATCCACGCCTTGCCCTTTTTACAAAGCCTTGGGTTAAATTAGAAATACGCATAAATGCCTTGAAAGGATCAGCTTTTGAAGAAGGTAATTGAGTTCCACCACTTAATTGCTCGCCGATTCCAGGAATTTCATCCATAAATTTGTACAACAGAAATATCACTAAAACACCTTTAAAAATAGTTAATAACCGCAAGGTAGTTTTACTTGGATCATCAAATAAATTTTTTAATGTAATTATTGAAACTCCAATAATTTCAAAGCCTGGATACGAATTAAAACTTTTTGCATCAATGTTTATTAAACACAAAACACTGCTATCCAATGGATTAACCAAAATGTCATTTGCAGATGAACAGTTACTTACATCGTTACTCATTGTTCCATCTGCTTTAACGCAATATTCATTGCAATTTAACGAACGAGGATTATCGCCGATGAATGTTGCCTTACCTACTAATACACCATCCATAACCGATACAACAATCCCAATATATGCGAATAAAATTGCTACTTGCATTCCAAAACCAATTAATTCTTTAAACCAACTATCAAAAATATTTTTGGTTTTTTCGAAAAGAATAGTGGGAATAATTAATGGCGAGATGAATACAAAAATAACCACCGAGAAACAGGAGCATATAAAAATATGCAATGCCCGAATTGTTAAAAATAAAACTAATAAACCAAAAATTAAAATCGAACAAGCAAAATAAATTCCTATCGGACCCGTAAAATATGAAGCTATAATTAACAAAACAATGTTTGCTGCAGATGGCTTTAAAGCAATACCAAGATATTTGGCGATCTTACAATCCAGAGTATCCCACATCGCAAGATATTTCTTTCCTGTTGGATAAATTTGCTTATTAATTCCACCTGAATTGCTATTATCGATAACCTCTCCACTTTTGCTTCTGATTATTCCAAACTGGCAACCGTCAAGTTTCTCTGGACTTATGCTACTAAAAGGAGTTTTAACATTGTATAAAATATTTCCTAAGTCTCCACCTAAATCATAAACAGCGCTAAAGAAGTAACCTTGCCACGCATCGCCTAAAGCGAAAAATCCCACTAATGCAAATTTTAATAAAAATAGCATTAAAGTTTTTCTATCGCCTAAATTTACTTTTTGCATTAAAATATTAGCACCGAAAAACATCACCGCTAAAGATAAAAATATTTTAATTGCAACCTTCATTTTTTCTTGAATATTTACAAATATTGAATTGTTTTGAACTTTTGATCCAGCCTTGTAAATATAGCCATTTCCCTCTAGATAACTAGCATTGCCACCACCGCCATTACCGATACATTCGCCAATTTTATTTGGCAATTCAGCTAAATCACTACATCGACTATGGCCAACTCGATTGAAAAATAAATTTTCCATGGTTTCCTTAAAACATTGCGCTATTGGTGCACTGAAATTTGTATAGCTTCCCAGTAATCCACCCTCATATGTTGCAACATTTTTTGAATCGCCAACGAAATTTAAACAAGCCTGAGAAAAATATGGTGAAGTAATGTTGTTAACTGGCCTAAATCTAGTTTCTATAGCAATTGTGCAATGACGCATATATTGGCAATAATTTCGACATTTGTTAACTTTATCGTTTAATGTACAATTTGAATTTCTCACCTCGCTAATCGGTGTCCCGCTTGAATTAAATGCTCCCGAGGTAATTCCACATTTACCTTCTTTGATTAATTTATCCCATTCTTGAGCATTTAAATATCGACTTCCATTTGCGCTTTTTGGAGGATGACATGAATTTTCCTCATAGACTCCGTCACAATAATTATCGCAATAATCCGAACCTCCTTCGATATTAAAATTATATGGACATAGGCTGTAGGATTGAGCGCAAACCATTCTTTGATTATTTTCAAACCAAATTTTATAATAAATTCCATTAATATTGCATGTACTTCCAGCCTTACAAAAAACTATCTTACTATCATCTTTCAAACATATAAAATTCTTACTTCTTTTAACGCAACAATCATAAGATTTTTTTATATCTGCCAATCTCTCCGTTGTTAATTTTGCACCATTTTTATCTTGACCGGTAGATACTAAATATTTTTGACAATTAAAATTACCGGGTTGACTACCCCGTAAATAATATTTTTGTTTTGGATAACTTCCGTTAGAAAGTTTATCTTGAGTTGCATCTTCGCATATTTCTCCTTGATCAGTATAATCCTCAACTTCTTCACCGCCATAAACAAATTGTCGATATTTAACATCGCTCATGTTTAGATTTACATTACCGGAAGCTAATTGGTTTTTTATGTAAATATCAATCTCTTGTTCAATGCCCGGTGAATTAATTAAATATTCTTCAGGATTGGGTTTTTTCCAACCCGAACCACAAATTTTAACTGAACTAAATTTTGCTTTAGCAATTGTATTTACTACTCCAAACGAAACTAAAGCAGTGGTGTATGAGCGCATGGCATTTCCTAATCCAACAGCACATGCGGTATTTCCAACTGCGGATTTGGTAGCTCTGACAAGATCGCGAGCATCTTGAACGATCGAAGGAAAAATTCTCGGAACAGCGCTTCCACTTTTACATATCCCGTTCATTGCAGCTATTGATATTTTTACATCGGCATAACTTGTAATAGCAATAGTTCTGCAAACTTCATTAGTGAAAACAAATTCCGCATCTTTACCACCGTCAAAGCCTATGCCATTTATTGGCTCAACTACAATTTGACTATCACTTGCTTTTTCGCAATTTCTAACTCTGCCAATTCCATCAAATTTTGCTTCGGTTCCATAAGAAATTTTATTATTAGAAATTATTAATATACAGCAAATTATAATAACTTTAAATAGAGAAAAAATATTTTGTTTGGTTTTATCAAATTTATTATCTCTAATCATTTTTTTCCAGTTCTAGCATAATAAATTGGCAACCAATCATTTGGATTATCTCCAACCTCTTCAATTATTTTATCAAGCAAGCGAATAGTATCTGCCCTTGCTGACAAAACCCGAACCACCTCATCCATTCCCGATAAGTCAACTCGCGCAATCACTCCATCATTATCCTGTTTAATCAAAAAAAATCTTGTTGAAGGATCGGTTGTTTTTACTAATAAAAATTCTCGCTCCGATAACATAAAAACTTCGCGATAAGTAATGGTTGCTTTGAGGTTAGGTAAGAAAATTTGCGTTGCAGTTTGCTGAACTAAAGTATCGGAAATACTACTCTTAGCAGCATCCTCGACAGATTGCGTAGCGAATACCACCATAGTGTTAAGCTTCCTTAAAACTTTTAACCAATCTTTGATTTTAGGCGCAAAAACTGGATTATCGATTAACGCCCAAGCTTCATCAAGAACAATCATTGTTGGTTCTCCAGTTAGAGAACTTTGGATGCGATGAAATAAATAAAGTAATACCGGAGCGATCGCATATTTATCTTGTAAAATCGGACCCATTTCAATTCCAAAAGTTTTAGCTTGTGTAAAGTCAATTAGATCTTCTTCATTATCAAATAATTTCGCATGAGAACCTCGGCTATGCCACATTTCAAGCCTTCCAGCTAAAGTTCCTGGACCAGACAAACCCATAAATGGCGCAAGATTTCTTAAGCGTCTTTGATTTTTTGGCAATTTAAAATTACTATTCACCGCTTCATTAATGCGATCAATTTCATGAGCTGGAAGCGCTTTATCATCGACCTTGACTAGGGCTTTCATAAAATCAATTAGAAAGGAACGATTTTCATTGCTATCCTCTAGTTGAAATGGATTAAAGCCCGAAACCTTAGAAGCTGAAGGAGTCATATATCTGCCATGAATCGCTCTTAAAAAAATTTCCGCACCACGATCCTTATCAAAAAAGAATAATCTTCCTTTAAATTTTTGCGCTTGTGCGCAAAGAAAAGTTAGCAACACGGTTTTACCAGCACCAGTAGGACCAATAACCATCGTATGTCCAACATCACGAACATGGAAGCTGAAAAAATATGGCGTACCAGAAACGGTGTTGAGAACTGTAACTGCATCACCCCAGTGATTATTTTTTCTCTTACCGGAAGGGTAATTGTGAAATGATGCAAAGCTAGCAATGTTGAAGGTATTGATAACTGATCTTCTCGCCATAAATTCTTTATTACCGGGGAGCTGAGCCCAATAGGCTGGTTCCATATTCATCCTTTCACGAACTCCTGTGATACCAACATTCGATAATTCAACAACCGCAAGCGATAAAGAACTCTCTAAAGCTTTTACTGAATCCTCAACGCAAAGAACAGTCATATGATGCATACCAAAAGCAAATTCTCCACTCATTGCCGAATCAAGCGCTTGATCAATTTCTTGAATTTGTGAAACTGCAACGTCTTCGGATTGAATTAGTCGACGCTGTTGAAGTTGCATAGAACTTATCGCAATCATGCGATTAATATAGGAAAATGATTGGCTGATGATTAGTTCAAAAGGCATTTGCATAAAGCCATCAAATGTTCCTGCATGTGTGGATGGACGATATTCTTTGATAGAAATTATTCCTGCATGTTTAATGCCAACTGGCGTATAAACCTCGATTGATTTATTACCAAAATAAAGTCTGCAAAGAGGTAAATGCTTGTTAATATTTCCCAAAGGAACTGTGAATGGTTGTGAATATCCGCAATTAGTTAGACGCGATAAAAATTCTAAAACTTCGGAAATAATACATTCTTCATTATCAACAATATCCAACAATTCTGCACCGTAATTTGAAAAGCCATTGAGAATTCTTTCGGTGATTTCATCAAGCTCATCATATCCATCTCGCATGTAATTTTCCCAAGAAGATTTATCAGTACGATGTTGAAATTTTTTGGCAATATTTTCAATGACTGCCACGCCAGATTTATCAGCTCCTCTGATTATTGTTAAATAATGTTCATTGATAAAACATTTATCGTCTGAGTGTTTATTTGCCCATTCCTGATTAACGCGTTCGCAAAAAATATCAGGCATTTCTCCATCAGGAAAACTTTTTTCTTTCCGTCTAACCGTGTGAAAATAAAGTGAGAAATTGCCAGACGCCATGCCTTTTAGCAAGTTATTGCGTGAATTTTTTTTAAGGTCAATATCGATATCATCTGCAGTTTCAAATGCAAATCCTTTAATCTTGATAACTCTTAATAATTCTTCATTAAAAGTAAGAATTGTATTTGAATTCCAATGACATTTATAGGGAATAAAATGTCCTACTGAAACTTCGCCTTTTGTGATTTTTTCTTTACTGGATTTGACCGTAGTTAAGCGCATTATTTTTTCTTTAAATTTTTATTAAAAGTAATGATAAATAACAAAACAATGCATGGCAAAGCAAGTATTGTTGAAAAAATAAAAAAACCAAACCAACCTAAACTTTCCGCAAAAATTCCAGCACTTGCCGCTAAAAAACTTCGTGAAAAACTTGCTAATGACGATAATAGTGAATATTGCGTTGCGCTAAATGCAACGTTACACAAGCTACTCAAATATGCCACGAACACTGAATCGCCAATTCCGCCACTTGAATTTTCAATAAAAATTACCAAGTAAAGCAAGTTATTATTCTTACCTTGCAAAGCAAGATAGGAAAAAGCTAGATTTGAAACTGCTTGCATAAAAATTGCAATCCACAGTGATTTTATTAATCCAATTTTTTTTACTAAAACTCCGCCAATTAAAACACCAAATAAAGTTGCAAAAAGTCCAAAAGTTTTAGTGATTGTTGCGATTTCAATTTTAGTAAAACCAATTTCCATCAAAAATGGCAAAGTTAAATTACCAGCAAAAATATCGGTAAGTTTAAATAAAATAATAAAAATTAAAATTAATAACCAATTGCGATGCCTAGAGAAATCAACGAAAGGCTCGATTATAAAATTTTTATACCATTGCGCAAATTTATATTTTTTTGGTTGCCAATTTATGCGCGATTCATTTGCAATCAATGTTGTTATAAAACAACAACTCATAAAAATTGCCATCAAAACATAGACCGCTTGCCAGGAAATTTTTTCAGCCAAAGCCAAAGCCAAAGCTCCTGAAATTAACATACCAACTCGGTAACCATAAACATAAAAACTCGCAGCCAAACCCTGATTCTCAACACTTGTGATTTCAATGCGATAAGCGTCAATTACAATATCTTGTGTTGCCGAAGAAATCGCAATTAGAATAGCGAAACAAGCAATAAAAAATAATGAGTTGGAAATTTGAATAACCCCAAGAATGCTTATGAATGTAACCAATAAAGCTTGGCTAAAAATTATCCATGATTTTCTTTGTCCAAAAATTTTAGTTAAAATTGGCAAAGCTTTTGAATCAATAAAAGGAGAGATAATAAATTTTAAAGAATAAGGGATGCTGACCAGTGAAAATAATCCTATCGTTTTTAAATCAAAACCTTTATCAACAAGTAATGGCTTAAGAGTAGATAGAATCAATGAAATCGGCAATCCAGAACTGATTCCAAAAAAAAATATGATAATAAAATTTTTAAAAGATTTATTCATT
>CAILUF010000240.1 GCA_903837365.1 uncultured Alphaproteobacteria bacterium
AAATTTTTTCGCTTCATCAGCACTAAAATCTTTACCAACTTTGCCAATACCTTGTAGTTTACCACCTTCCAAAGGCAATTGTCCAGAGATAAAAACGATATTATTGGCTTTTACAAAACCAACATAGTTAGCAACTGGAGTTGCAGGACTAGGGAGAGTAATCCCCATTTCATTTATTTTTTTTTCGTAATTTGACATAGGATGTAGAATTTTTATTTATTTATATCATTTCAAGCCTGGAATTAACCCCTGAAATTAAACATTGGCAATCAAACGAATTAAGATTTGCGCGCTTTGCCGATTAATTAATTTAAAAATTGAAAAGACATGAAAAGTTTTAAATTTTTTAATATTTTTAAACTCTCAAGGTTAAATCTAATTAATAAAAGTTAAAAGTAAAATATTTTAATGATTGTTAATTTATTTATTAAAAAACATTTTAACTCCCTTTTAAACTCCTTCCCTTTTAAACTCCTTTTTAAACTCCTCTAATACCAAGCTTTAAAAATAAATCTTGGTCTTTTTTAGTTTGAGGATTTTGCGTTGTTAAAAGTTTTTCGCCATAAAAAATAGAATTAGCTCCTGCCAGGAAGCATAAGGCTTGTGTTTGCTCATTCATTTCTTCTCTTCCTGCGGAAAGACGAACCTTGGATTTCGGCATCATAATTCTAGCAACCGCAATGGTTCGAATAAATTCAAATGGATCGAGATTGTCAATATTTTCGAGCGGTGTACCTTTAACCTTAACAAGCATATTTATTGGCACTGACTCAGGTTGCTTAGGAAGATTAGCAAGCACAATTAGCATTTTGGCGCGATCCTGCCTGGTTTCACCCATGCCAACAATTCCACCTGAGCAAACATTTAATCCAGCTTCGCGAACATTTTTTAAAGTGTTTAAGCGATCTGCAAAATTTCTAGTTGAAATAATTTCTGAATAAAATTCCTCAGAAGAATCGATATTGTGATTGTAATAATCTAATCCAGCTTCTTTAAGTTTTTTACTTTGAGTATCGGTCAACATTCCTAGAGTCATGCAGGTTTCTAGACCTGTATCTTTAACTGCTTGGACAATTTCGCAAATTTTTTCAACATCGCGATCGTGAAGACTGCGCCAAGCTGCACCCATGCAAAACCTAGAAGCTCCAGCTTCCTTGGCGTTTTGGGCTGATTCTAAAATTTTATCGATTGCCAATAAGCCTTGTTTTTCTAGGCCAGTATCGTAATGCGCAGATTGTGGACAATATTTGCAATTTTCAGGACAGCCTCCGGTTTTAATACTCAGCAAGGTGCTAATTTGTACTTCATTTGGATTATGAAATTGACGATGAAGCTGTGAAGCCTTGAAAATCAAGTCATTAAAGGGCAAGGCAAAAAGTTCTAAAACTTCTTTGATTTGAAAATCTTTAATTTCATTTTCAATTTTATTATCCAAAACTAATTCGATATTTTCAAACTCCTTGTTAGTTTTTTGTATATTTTTTTGAACTAAACTCATCGCCAAATTATATGAAATTTAAAAAGCTCGCCCATTTGAGTAGGCGAAATTAAACGCTCTAGATCTTCAGCAATTTGTTGTGCTTGCTGAGGATTTTTTTCAATCAGTTTTTGCGAACGCTCATTAGCGCCAAGCTCAAGCAAAAACTGTCTTTGACTAACCAAAGAAGTTTTGAGTTTAAAGTTTTTTGCTATTTTATCAAGTGCTAAAAAATCAACATGAGCGGTAATATCGCATCCGCTAAGCGCATCAATAAAATC
This sequence comes from uncultured Alphaproteobacteria bacterium, assembly GCA_903837365.1. Lineage (GTDB taxonomy): Bacteria > Pseudomonadota > Alphaproteobacteria > Rickettsiales > UBA1997 > CAILUF01. The sequence goes on from CAILUF010000240.1 coordinate 1,759, forward strand.
AAGTCTTTGGTGATTTTTAAGAGCCTGTAAACTATTGGCAAATTCATAATTGTCATATCCGTAATCACAATTTATTGCTATTGCGCCATGATCTTTTATGGCTTGACAAATTTCCCTCATAAAATTTCTTGCCGATAAACTATATTCAAAAACTGCGCCGATATTAGCTTTGCAACTCAATTCGACGCCTAATTCTTGCTTAACAAATTGATCAGTTTCAAAATTAAATTCATCAATAATAATTTGCGGATTACTGCGCGAAGAATCATCTGCAAATTCAATTAAACGCTTGCACCAACCTTTATTGGTTTTTACAAATTGATCAATAGCAAAACAATCAAATAATTCATTACTTAACAAAAAAATTTGACCATTTTTTTCACTTAAAAAATTAGCAAAATTTTCATGCCATTTGATATTTATTGATGGATAAAATTCTTGTAAATTTTGCTTTTGAATTGCAATTAAACTAGTATTAATTTCAATAATATGAAAAGTCGCATGACTTAGAAAATCAAGAGCTATTGCGTTTTTTTTATTTGCTAAATTATTAATTGATTTTAAAATATCACGCATTAAAAAACCTCGACCAGCTCCAACTTCCACAAATGATAATTTTGCTTTATTTGCAAAAAAAATATGCAAAAAATAGCCAGCGATTATTTCGCCAAAAATTTGTGAAATTTCTGGAGAGGTTATAAAATCACCATCCTTTCCTAAAGGATTTTTATATCGGTAATAGCCGTTATCCTTGCTAAATAAAGCTTCATTAATGATTTGTGAAAGGCTATAGCGCTTATTCATTATTGTGAAAAAATATTGACGATAACTAAAAATTTAGAATTTTTTTAGATTATTTATAGTTTAAAACTAGGGACGCCAATCGATAAAATTTTTAATTAATTGCAAACCCTTTTGGCCACTTTTTTCGGGATGAAATTGCGCACCAACAATATTTTCCTTGGCGATCAAAGCGTTGATTTTGTTATCTCCATACTGCACTTGCGCTAAAACATTATTTTCATTTTGACAAATAAAATGATAAGAATTGGCAAAGTAAAAATGATCACCTTCGGCAATACCTTTGAGCACGGGATGTTTAGAATTTTTAATTGCCAAATCATTCCAACCCATATGCGGAATCTTTAGAATTTTATCATCGAGAGTTTTGTTATTTATTTTTTCAACACGACCATTGATAAATCCCAAACCTTGATGCTGACCATTTTCTAAACCAAGTGAAGCTAGGACTTGCATGCCAACACAAATTCCTAAAAAAGGTTTTTTTTCTTTGATCGCTTGATTTCGTAATTCGTTGAGAAAGCCTTCGGCGATTTTTAATCCAGACATGCAATCGCCAAAAGATCCAACTCCCGGAAGGATTAAATGAGTTGA
>CAILUF010000241.1 GCA_903837365.1 uncultured Alphaproteobacteria bacterium
AGCGGTTACTAGTGCGAATGTTAGCGGATATGAAGTTTTAAATTCAGCTTCTGAAATACAAAAAAATTTCCCCCATCTAGATTTAATTATCGCTGGAGGCGATGTTGAATCATCGCCTTCAACGGTTGTTAAAGTTGATAATTCGCAATTAACAATTATCCGTAAAGGGGCGATAATAATTCCAGAGATAATTTAAAAAAATTCGCTGTGAGTAAACCGCAACATCTAGTTTATTGTTTTTATTTTTTAAACATTGACTTTATGTGATTATTTTTTTATTAAAAAATGCTATAAATAAAATTTAAAAAATATGAATTTACAGTTTTTTTTAAAAAATCCGTTTGTAAAAATTATTGGCGTTGGGGCGATAATTTATTTTGGCATGTTCTACAATAATGATCATCCAGATTCCTTAAGGAAGCGTTTATCGGTGGATAATGTCAAAAAAAATCTCAATGAAGTTCAACAAAAAGTTGGTGATATTTCGCAAACAATTGAGATCGCCAAGCAAAATAATCAACAAATTTCAATTGAAAGAAATTTTAGCGAATTAAAATTTGAAAAAGTTTTTATTGGCGTAGGAAATAATTTTATAAAATGTGGTGATGAAGTAAATATTGTTTATAAATTTTATGATGATCAAAATAAAATTTTAGGAATGAGTGATGGTTCGCAAATTATCGCATTTCAGAGCAATGAGGACTTGATTCTTAATCTGATTGCAAAAAATATGGATGGTTTAAAAATGGGTGCGATTATTCGCACAAAGTTTCAGGGGAAATATATTGACGCTGATGAAAAAATAAAAAAATTGTTAAAAATTGCTAATTATAATTTAAACCTAGAAGTTTATGTTTTATCTATTAAATCTAACAAAAATAATTGCTTAAAAAATGACTAAGAAAAAAGAAGGAATCGCCAAATTTTTGTGTGATTATTTGCCAATAATTGTTTTTTTTATTGCCTTTAAAATTCCTAAGAACTCGATAATAAATCACAATCTTGAACCGCTGATATTTGCTACAATCTGTTTGGTTACAGTTACCTTTCTGTCCTTGATAGCTTCTTATATTTTAGTTAAAAAAATTTCACAAATTGCACTATTTTCAGGAGTAATTTTGGCAATTTTTGGAGGATTAACCGCAGTTTTTAATGATGAGTTTTTTATTAAAATAAAACCTACTATAATTAACTTAATTTTTTCGGCAATTTTATTTTACGGTTACGTCAAAAAAAAGGCGATGTTAGCAATTTTATTTGAAGATAAAATTGTAATGAGCAATGAAGCTTGGCTAATTCTATCAAGGCGTTGGGGATTTTATTTTATTTTTTTAGCAATTTTAAATGAAATTATTTGGCGTAATTTTACTACGGAATTTTGGGTTGATTTTAAAGTATTTGGCATGATGACTTTTACGATTATTTTTACTATTCTGCAAATGCCTTTTATGGCTCGCGAAATGAAAAAATAAATCAATATTATTTTTTATTTTGCATAAATTGCAAAGCGATTTTAGCAACATTTTTCTGAGCTTCCTTTTTGGAATTACCCTTGGCATTAAAGGTTTCGTGATGGTTTGGTAAAGTTAGAGTTGAGATAAAAATTGGTGCATGGTCAAATCCACCTTCCTTAATGGTTTGATATTGCGGAAGTTCTTTATTACTGGCTTGAATCAATTCTTGTAATTGCGATATTGCATCTTGCGGAGGCTGATGATCTTGATGTAAATAATTTTGCCAAAATTTTAAAACAAAATTTTTAGCTTGTTCATAATTACTA
>CAILUF010000242.1 GCA_903837365.1 uncultured Alphaproteobacteria bacterium
AGTTCCTTAGCAAATTCATTAAGATTAATTTGCGGTGGCGAAATTAAATAAATTTGCGTCATAAAATTTATTTTTTGCGACGCAAAAATGCTGGAACATTAACAATGTCATCTTCAAAATTATCACCAGAATTATTAACATTATCATCAAAAATTGTTTCACCAAAAAATTGCTTACGCTTCATTTCGGCATCGCTTTTTGATTTTGATTTATCATGATTTGAATGATTATTTATTTCGTTTAAATGACCGTAAGACTTTGATTTTGAATGCTTTGCCATATTTGCTTCAATAATATTTTCATCCTCGTCATCAAGATCAGTTATCTTTGTTTTACTTGAATTCATAAAGCCAAACAAATTAAATCCAGATTCCTTTTTAGATTTAATTTTAGAAGATTTTGAATTTGTGGATTTTTTCTTATGCTCAACTTCCTTGGCAATTGGTTCAATGTTTTCTTGATCTTGCGCATCATCATCAGCAATTGATTCATCATAGAAATCATCATTTTCAAAAAAGTTTAATGATTTATTGGATAAATTTATTGGCTTTTGGATAGCATCACTTTCTTCATTATCGATATTATCTTCAAACTGATTATTCTCTTGAACAATGTAAGATCTTTTTGCTGAAAAATTATCTTGATTTATTTCTTCAATTTCATCTCCCAAGTTTACTTGCGCAACGCCTGGATCAAAATAATTTTTGTCAGAATTTTTTTCTTTACCATCGAGATTTATTTTAAAACGACTCGCTTCATTCTGCTCTGAATTGCGATCATTCCTCGCATTATCACGACCAATATCATTTTTAATTTCGCGCTTAAACTCTTCAATATCAATACCTGTTGCAACTACGGAAATTCTAATTTTACCCTTCATATTTTCATTAAAAGCAGAACCAAAAATAATATTAGCATTTGGATCAACCTCTTTCTTGATAGCATTCACCGCAATATCAGCTTCAAACAATGTCATATCTGGTCCGCCAGTCATGTTAACTAAAACACCTTTTGCACCTTTAATCGAAATATTATCAAGCAATGGATTTGAAATAGCAGCTTCACAAGCATCAAGTGCACGATTATCTCCGGTTGCCTCACCGGTTCCCATCATGGCTTTGCCCATTTTGGTCATGATAGTTCTAATATCAGCAAAATCAAGATTGACAAGACCTGGCATAGTGATTAAGTCAGTTATTCCCCTAACTCCCGCATGCAAAACATCATCAGCCATTTTGAATGCCGATTCAAAAGTTGTATGTTCATTGGCAATACGAAAAAGATTTTGATTAGGAATTACAATCAAAGTATCAACATATTTTTTTAATTCATCGATTCCAGCATCTGCAGTTTCCATGCGATATTTTCCTTCAAAATGAAATGGTTTTGTAACGACACCAACCGTTAAAATATCTCGTTCTCTAGCTAATTTAGCAATTACTGGCGCAGCTCCAGTACCGGTTCCTCCGCCCATTCCAGCGGCGATAAAAACCATATTTGCTCCATCAAGAAATTGTTGAATTTCATCGATGTTTTCTTCAGCCGAAGCACGTCCGCGATCAGGAAAAGATCCAGCCCCAAGACCTCTAGTAGTTTTTAATCCCAGCTGAATTTTATTTTTTGCCAATGAATTAGAAATTGATTGTGCATCGGTATTTGCAGCAACAAACTCTACCCCTTCTAGATTAGATCGAATCATGTTGTTTATGGCATTACCACCTGCTCCACCAACTCCAAAAATTGTAATTTTAGGTTTAAGCAAATCTGCTTGGAGACTTGAAAAAGAAAGATCATTTTTGAGCGTCATAACTTTAAAAAAATTATTAGGTTTAAATAATTACAATAAAAATTCCTAAGAATTTTTAGTTTATATTAATTACTGATTTTTTATGAGCAACTAAAGTATTTTTAATTATCTCATCAGTATTGTTAATAAAAATAGTTTTATTTTGTTTATCAACAAAAAGTTCTATAAAATTAAAAATATTTTTTGCAAGCAATTTGCTAGCATCGACTGCTAATCGTGATGGAAAATTTTCGTAACCGATAATCTTAACTCCATTTATTTCAACGATTTGACCAGCTTTAGTAAGTTCGCAATTCCCGCCATTTACTGAAGCTAGGTCAATAATTACCGAACCATTTTTCATTACCTCAACCATTTCTTTGGTAATTAATAGCGGAGCTTTTTTTCCAGGAATTAATGCAGTGGTAATAACTACATCTTGGTTTTTTATGTTATTCATCAACAATTCTGCTTGTTGTTGCTTATCTTGCGTTGAAAGCTCTTTGGCATATACACCATCTTGTTTTTCGCTATTTTTAATTTCAATAAATTTTGCCCCTAAACTTTCAACCTGCTCTTTTGTAGATAAGCGAACATCAAAAACATTTACAATCCCTCCAAGTCTTTTAGCTGTTGCAACTGCCTGAAGACCTGCAACTCCAGCACCTAAAATTAAAAATTTTCCAGCAGAAACTGTTCCACCTGCGGTAATCATCATCGGCACAGCTTTAGATATTTCATAACAAGCATCGATCACTGCGCGATATCCAGCGAGATTACTTTGCGATGATAACACATCCATGCTTTGCGCTCTAGTGATTCTTGGAATTAATTCTAAAGCAAAAATTGCAATACCAACTTGAGCGATTTCAGTGATTTTTTCTTTGTTAAAATATGGATTTAATAAGCCAATAAAAATCGCATCTTCCTTCATCTTTTTAAAATTAAAATCGGTTCTTTGTACTGAAATTACAATATCAACCTCACCCAAAACATCATCAATATTATTGATGATTTTAGCACCAGCTTTTTCATATACAACATCGCTGATTGCTGATTTTATTCCAGCATCTTTTTCAATAAAAACTTCGAAACCAATTTTACAATATTTTACAACCATTTCATCGCTGATTGCGACACGATTTTCTTGAGGGTTACTTTCCTTAAGTGCTAAAATTTTCATAATTAATAAATGTTAAAATAGTTAAGAATTATTAAGAAAAGTTAAAAAATGGTGCGGTTGAGAAGACTTGAACTTCCACGGGTTTTACCCCATAACGACCTCAACGTTACGCGTATACCAATTCCGCCACAACCGCAAAATTAACAAAATTTTAATTAACCAGCGGTTTCAAACGATTCAACGCGATAGCAAACATTGCCAAATCGAAATTAGGATCGTCTTTCAATTCACCGATAAAATTATCAAATCTTGCAACTAAAAAGTTAACCGTATTAATCCAATTTTCAATTACATAATTTACTTCTGCGAGTTTTATTTTTTTATCAACTTGCATTTCAATTATAGTTTTAGAAATTTTCATTTGATAAAAATTAAAATCTTCAAGTAAAGTTTTGCTTAATATTTTTTGCCATTGATTATCAAGCTCAAGCTTGTTAATACAAGAGCTGAGCCATTCTAAATTAAAACGCGTACCAATTGCAAAATAAATTTTAGCAATAATTTTTACTTCGATTTTTGTAGAATTAGCAATTTCAAAAATATCAAAAGCTGAAGAAATTGCATCAAGATTGGCGAGTCTTTGCGCTAAATTTTTAGAAATTTTTTCTTGACTAAAATCGATAATTTTTTTATCAAGATCTTGCTTCAAATCAACAGAGAGAACATCGGGAAGTATTTGCGTTAATTCTTCAATAATTTTTCGATAATTAGAAATTTGCTCTAAAATCGATCCGTTATTTTGATTGCGTAGCAACCAAGACACTGATCTTTCAAGTAATTTATTAGCACTAATAAACATTTTTACTTGTGATGAAAAATTAATTTGACCATCAAGTTTTTCAATGTCATGCCATAATTCTTTGATATTAAATGACTCGCAAGCAATGATAAAATTACGAACCACGTCAGCGATACTAAAACCACTATCCTGACATATTTGGTTAATGAAAGTAATGCCCATGCGGTTAACTACAAAGTTTGTAATTTGTGTTGCAATAATTTCTTTGCGCAATTGATGATTGATTATTTCATCACTAAATTTTTCTTGCATGAGCTTTGGAAAATAACTCATCAAATCCTGCGTAAAATAAGGATCATTTACCAAGTCAGAAGTTAAAATTTGATTGTAAATTGCCATTTTTGAATATGCTAACATCACACAAAGCTCTGGACGAGTAAGGCTCAAACCTTCTCTTTGTCTTTTTTCAATTTCTTTATGAGATGGTAAAAATTCAATTAAGCGATTGAGTAAGCCTGATTTTTCAAGGTTATCCAAAAATTGCGCTTGTTGTTGAATTAGCGACAAACCTTGCAATTGCGCAATTGAAATTGCTTGCGTTTGTTCACGATTATCTTTTAAAACAAGATTCGCAACATCATCGGTCATAGCTTCGAGATCTTTGTTACGTTGATCTAAATTAAGTTTAGAGCTACGTAATGCTGAAGTTAAAGCGATTTTAATATTAACTTCATGATCTGAGCAATCTACTCCTGCAGAGTTATCCATTGCGTCAGTATTGATCCTTCCGCCATTTTGCGCAAATTCAATTCGACCTTTTTGAGTAAAACCTAAATTTCCACCCTCGCCTATAACCTTACATCTGAGCTCATTGCCATTGATTCGCAGTGAATCATTAGCGCGATCGCCAACTTCTTGATGAGTCTCATCGCTTGATTTAACGTAAGTTCCAATTCCACCGTTAAAAAGAAGATCAACTGGAGCTTTTAAAATAGCTTTGATCAAATCATTTGGACTTAATTCTTCATCGGAAATTTGTAAAATTTCTTGCATTTGCGGAGTTAATTTTATGATTTTTGTACTTCGTTCAAAAATACCTCCACCCTTGGAAATCAATGATTTATCGTAATCCATCCAACTTGATCTTGGAAGATTAAACATTCTTTGACGTTCTAAAAAAGATTTTTCAACATCAGGATTTGGATCGAAAAAAATATGTAGATGATTAAATGCGCAAACAAGTTTTAGATGACGCGAAAGTAAAGTTCCGTTGCCAAAAACATCTCCTGACAAATCACCAATTCCAACACAAGTAAAATCTTGACTTTGCGAATCAATTCCCATTTCACGAAAATGACGCATTACTGAAATCCAAGCACCTTTCGCAGTGATACCCATTTTTTTATGATCATAACCAACCGATCCACCCGATGCAAAAGCATCACCAAGCCAAAAGTTATAATTGGCAGAAACTGAATTGGCGATATCAGAAAAAGTTGCTGTACCCTTATCGGCTGCAACTACCAAATACGGATCGACTTGATCATAAAAAACGACATTTTGTGGATGAATAATTTTTGAATCAATCACGTTATCAGTGATATCCAACAGGCCTGATAAAAAAGTTTTGTAGCAATAAATTGCTTCTTGCTGAAGTTGTTCGCGATTAAAATTACTCACATCGCTTTTAATAACAAATCCACCTTTTGAGCCAACCGGAACGATTACGGCGTTTTTGGTCATTTGCGCTTTCATCAATCCTAAAACTTCAGTACGAAAATCTTCATGACGATCAGACCAACGTAATCCTCCACGCGCAACTTTACCTCCGCGCAAATGAATAGCTTCAACACGCGAAGAGTAAACGAAAATTTCTGCATAAGGCAAAGGAAGCGGAAGATGTGGAATTTTTTTGCAATCAAATTTGAAAGAAACATAGCCTTTAAAATTTCCAGAATCTGAGCTTTGGAAATAGTTAGTTCGCAAAGTTGCATTGATTACGGTTAAGAATTTTCTTATCACATCATCAAATGCAACATCTTTAACCAATGATAAATCTTCGTGAATTTTATTGATTATAACTTGTAAATTTTTTTCATTGTCAAGCGTTGATTTTACTGACTTGGGATCAAATTTAGTTATAAAAAGTTTAACCAAATTTTTGGTAATTTCTGGCAAATTATACAATGCATCGGCGAAATAATTTTGCGAATAGCGATAATTTGTTTGATATAAATATTGACCATATGCACGAAGCATGAAAACTTCTTGCCAATTTAAATCACAATTAATAACCAAGCGATTAAGCGCTCCGCTAGCGATTTCTTTTTGATAAATTAAAGCAATAGTTTTTTCAAAATTATTTTTAATATTTGCTGTTAACTTTCCACCATTTTTAGTAAGATTTAATTGAAAATATTGAATCCAAACTTTAGTTATTGATCTGTTTCTTGATTCTTCTTCAATGTTGATAGCGTAGGTATGCTCTTGGATTACATCAAAACCAAAACTATCAAGTAAAGGCATAATTTCAGAAAGTGGAATTTGTTTATTTGGTGTAAAAATTTTAAATTCACAGGTATCGCCAATTTCAGAATTTGGTTTTAACCCTTTTAAATCAGCATTATTTAAATCGAAAATAGCAGTTTTTTGAGTTAAAGATTTTTGAATTAAAGCAATATCATATGAAGCTTCAATGGCATCAAAGCGATTTGTATAACTCACCGAGAATGCGTTTTTGTAACGCGCGTAAAGGTTTACGGAATTTTCACTATCAAATTTATTTTTAATTGCCTCAAGTAATTCATCACTCCAAATTTTGGTAATGCGCTCTATTTCAAGTTCAATTTTGCGCTCATCAACTTCGGCAATTACACCGTTAGTTCGGATAATCACATGGAATCTAATCAAATTTGATTCGGTAATTTGCACAAAAGAATCAGCAACTTCTCCTTCATAAGCTTTAATTAAAACTTCTTTGATTTTATCACGAACCTCTGAATTACTGCGATCACGAGGTGTAAAAATTAAACAACTGACAAAGCGTTTAAATTTATCTTGCCTTGCAAAAAATTTTACTACCGATCTTCCACAAATCGAAACAATTCCCGTAGCATTACGCAGTAAATCAACTTCGTTAATTTGAAATAATTCGTCACGCGGATATGATTCAAGAGTTGAGACCAAATCTTTATAATTATGACTTCCTTTAGCGAAATCAGAATTAATTATAACTTGCTGAACTTTGTTACGAATTAATGGAATTGACGAAATACTTGAAACATAAGCCGATGAAGTAAATAAGCCAATAAAACGATATTCGCCAATAATTTTTCCATCGCTAGAAATTTTTTGAATTCTAATTCTTTCAGCATTGGTAATGCGATGAATTCTTGAACGGTAACGTGATTTTAAAATTTCAATAACGAAGGGTTTAGTAATCGAATCATTAACTTCAGCGCTTGAAGAATTAACAACTTGCGGTTTAAATTCTGCAATAGCAGTTCTAAACATTCCACAAGCTAAATTAGGAATTTCGTTAAGCTGATATTCGTTATCTTTATTTTTATCAATTGTGAACTCATTTGCACCAAGAAAAATAAAATTACCATTTATTAACCATGCAATAAAATCTTTAACTTCTGATAAATATTGTTGATCTTTAACAATTTTTAATGAATTATCAATTTGCTCTTGAGCTTCTTTTGCCAATTGCAACATTTTTTTCCAGTCTTCAACAACCAAATCAATGGATTGCAGTATTCGCTCGATATTTTCTCGTACTTCTTTTATAACATTTTCACTGTTAATTTTGTCAATATGAAGCTGAATTATCGACTCAATTGCAAAATCCTGCGATTGCAATTTATCAAGATTTAGACCTTTAAATTCACCATTTTTATCACGACAAACTTTATAAACAGGATGAATAACATTCTTGATCTTAAAACCATTTTTATCTAAAAAAGCAACTACTGAATCAACCAGAAATGGCATGTCTTTATTGACAATATCGATAAAAGTATATTGAGCATTAAAACCTTCTTTTTCTTGTCTAGGATTAGAAATTTTAACGCGTGATACGCTATTTTTTTTCTCACAAAAAAAGTTAAAACTATGAAGACCAGCAAAATAAAGATCCTCAACACTATAATTTTCAAAATCAGAAAGTTTATTATCTGAATAAAAAATTTCTAAAAAATGTTGAAAATTTTCTTTATTAACACCACCGCTAAGAGCTTGGGAAAACTCCTTAGGAAGTTGATTTTTTTGTGAAAAATTTATTACTTGCTTAATTAAATTTTGCATAATTTTTTCAATTTTATTTTTTTATAAGAATTGTCACCATTTGCATTCCTTCTAGCTTTGGCTCTAGTTCTGCTTTAGCAAAATCTTGAGTATCGCTCATGATGTTTATCATCATTTTTTCGGCAAGATCGCGATGAGTAATTTCTCGACCTTTCATGCGAATTGATATTTTAACTTTATTACCCTTCTCGATAAATTCTTTTGTATGACGAATTTTAGTATCATAATCGCCCTTGCCAATATTGATGGTCATCTTGACTTCCTTTACTTCAACAACTTTTTGTTTTTTCTTAGCATCGGATATTTTTTTCTGAAATTCATATTTCATTTTACCGAAGTTAGAAATCTTACAAACTGGAGGACTAGCATTCGGAGAAACTTCAATTAAATCAAGTTCAGATTCACGAGCAAGCCTGATTCCATCAGCAACAGACATTACTCCCATCATTTTACCGCTTTCGTCAATAACGCGAACTTCCTTGGATTTGATTTGATCATTAATACGAAAAAAGCTGTTAGTAACAGCTGGTTGATTAGACTTTATTGGCTTCACAGAAATATTATTTTAAGTTATTTGAATTATTTTTTTATAAAATTCGCTAAAATTTGCGAATGTATTTTACAAATTTACAACTTCGCAAAGTAAATTTCAACTTATGAAATTACAATGATGTTTTAAGTTAAAATATCCACTCACCTCAATGAAATCAATGCGATGTGGCATTTTTTGTAACTGTTTATTTGTTTTGGTAAAATAATTTATAGCTTTAAACATGCGGTTAATCTGGTCTTTTCTAAGGGCAATTTCAATATTTAAATTTTTATTTTTTGTGGATTTTACTTCAATGAATACTAAAAAATTATTTTTTTTAGCAATAATATCAATCTCACCAAATGGTGTCTTACATCGCCAAGCAATAATTTTATAACCTTTTATAAACAAAAAAACCATTGCAAGTTTTTCTGCATAAATTCCAAAAAAGTGATTATTTTTCATAATGAATTAAAAATTTATTATACTATTTTCAATTTTAAATCAGGCATTTGAATTTAAGGGCGAGGTCTGCGTAAAGCTACTGAAATGTAGCTGCGCAAAGACGAGATCTGAAAAATTCAATTGCATCATTTAAAAGTAGAAATTGTATTATACCGTTTTCAATTTTAAATCAGGCATTTGAATTTAAGGGCGAGTCTGCGTAAAGCTACTGAA
>CAILUF010000243.1 GCA_903837365.1 uncultured Alphaproteobacteria bacterium
ATGACAATTAGAAAACTTACAGTTCGCGAAGCGCTTAGAGAAGCAATGGCCGAAGAAATGCGTAAATCGCCAGAAGTTTACGTGATCGGCGAAGAGGTTGCTGAATATAATGGCGCTTACAAGATTACGCAAGGTTTACTTGCTGAATTTGGTAGCAAGAGAGTTGTTGATACTCCAATCACCGAACAGGGTTTTGCTGGTCTTGCAATCGGTTCAGCTTTTGTGGGTTTGAAACCGATTGTTGAATTCATGACTTTTAACTTTGCAATGCAAGCCATTGATCAAATCGTTAACTCCGCAGGCAAAACAAACTACATGTCAGGTGGTCAGGTTCGCTGTCCAATAGTTTTTCGCGGTCCAAATGGAGCAGCTTCAAGGGTTGGCGCGCAACATTCGCAATGTTACGCAGCTTGGTATGCTTCAATTCCTGGATTAAAAGTAGTTGCACCTTATAGTTCTGCTGATGCTAAAGGCTTGCTTAAATCAGCCATTCGCGATGCCAATCCGATTATCTTTTTGGAAAATGAAATTACTTATGGTTTCAGTTTTGAAGAAGATTATGACGATGATCATCTTGTTGAAATTGGTAAAGCAAAAATTTTACGCCAAGGTCGTGATGTTACAATTATCGCTTTTTCACTAATGGTTAAATATGCTTTGGAAGCTGCTGTTGAGCTTGCCAAAATTGGCATTGAAGCTGAAGTAATTGACCTACGAACTATTCGTCCAATTGATCGTAAAACAATAATTGATTCTGTGAAGAAAACTTCACGTTGCGTTACGGTTGAAGAAGGTTTTCCTTTTGCTTCAATTGGCAGTGAAATATGCTCAATTATCAATGAAGAAGCTTTTGATTATCTTGACTCAGGAGTAAAAAAATTAGCTTCGATTGATTCGCCTTTGCCATATGCAGCAAATCTCGAGAGTTTGGCATTACCCAAAACTCATGATATTATCGACGCGGTAAAACAAGTATGTTATCGCAATAAATAAAATTTAAAACAACGCTTTGCAAAATAAAATTTTGTTGTTAAAAATAATTTTAAACTTATAAAATTTTTTTGATTTTAAAAGATCAAACTTTTTTTTCTAAAAGTTATTAAAAAAATTAAATTTTAATTTGTTTTAATTTTTGAAACAAAACGCGCTATAAAAATTTAAGAATTACATGCTTCAAAACACGGAACAAAACATTGATGAAAATACCTTGATTTCTGAGGCATTGACGCATGATAATCTAACACAAAATCCCCAGTTAAATTTTGGTCAAAACAAAATAAATTTTTTATACAAATTTGTAAAAGAAAACAATATCAATAAAGCGCAATTTATTTTTTACTTCATTGGTATTGCTTTAATTACTTACTTTCTTCTTACTACTATTTTTGGCGATAAAGGTTTATTTTTTTATCAGTCACTCAAAGCGCAAGTCCAAAATAAAGAATTTGTAAAACGTGATTTACTAAATAAAATGCGCACCAAAAAATCAATGGTTGAGGGAATGAATTTAGAATCGCTGGACTTAGACTTAGTTGACGAACAATCGCGAAAAGTTCTCGGCTATGTTGGCAAAAGTGAAGTGGTAATTTATCAAGATAAAGACGATCAAAAAGATGAATCTAACTAACGAATTGAAACGCAAATCTTTGCATTTTTTACTTATTTTAATTCCAGTTTTGTTTTGTATTTTAGGCAAAACTTTAAGCATGATCATATTAATTCCTTTTACTTGTGTCATAGTTTGGCTTGATTACATGCGCTTTAAGAATAAAAAAATTCACGATTTTTTTACAAAATATTTTAAAAATATTTTACGACCTCACGAACTTGAAGAGCGAAAATTATGCGGAGTAAGTTTTGTCGCTATTTCAGCTTGTTTAAATTTTTTAATCTTCCCTAAGGAGATCGCTGTTATTGGTTTTACAATCTTAGTTATTAGCGATAGCCTAGCAGCAATTATTGGCAAAAGTATTGTTAGTCAACCATTTTACGAAAAATCTTTCGCAGGATCTACAGCATTTTTTATTAGCGCAATTGCGGTAGTTATAGGTCTAGGCATCTATTTTGATGTTAAGTTTTTATTTTATTTTTTTGGTTTTTTTTGCGCTTTATTTGTTGCGGTTTTGGAAGCGCGACCAAGTATTTTCAAAATCGATGATAATTTTTTAATCCCTACGGCGTTTTGTCTGCCAATGGCCTTCTTTAATTTTATGTGGAATTTTTTGTAATAAAGCGCTCTTGCTTTTACTTAAATTTTCATTGAAGATCG
>CAILUF010000244.1 GCA_903837365.1 uncultured Alphaproteobacteria bacterium
ATTTCTTGCAAAATTCTTTCTTGTAATTCTCTTACAGTTTCTTGCGGTAAATCACTTTGATCATCTGATTTCTTTGTATTATTTTCATAATATTTTCTAATTGCTTCACCAGCAATTTTTTTGAAATTTTCAAGAGCTTTTTGATTATCTCCATCACCAAGTTGTTGTTTAATTTCTTGACTGAGTTTATCAAATATCGGTTCTTTTAAAATATTTTCATAAATGTAGGATTGAGAAAAATCCATCAACTGCCATTCTTGAATTTGGCAATCTGAAAATAATTTGTGCTTGTAGCGATTGCCGTAATTATGGGGATTGCCAAGGAAAGCTACTTTGTGTTTTTCACTTAATTGATAAAATTTTCCTTTGTAAAATATTTTTCGCATTGATTGATCCGCTGAATCAGCTTTAGCATTTACAAAATCGCGAAACATCGTAAAATTAGTTGAACCATCAACATTAAATTCATCGATAACTAAAATTTTAATTTTATCAGATTGATCATTTGCCCATTTCTGGAGATTTTCTAATTCTTCAAAAACCTCAACATCACCTTGATTTACAAAACCAGTTTTTTTAACTTCGCGAAGTAATGAACTTTTTCCAACTCCGCTATGACCAAGGATTTGTAGTGTTGAATTTTTATCGAGTAATTCTTTTAATTTACTTTTTCTTTGCATAATAAAAGCTTGCGCTTCTTGTGCTGAGTGATCGGAAATTTTATTACCAATACAAGTAAAATGTCTATTTTGACTTGGTGATTCAGTAACATCAACTTCATCACTAACTTGATAATTTGAAGATTCTTTGATGATCTCTTTAGATGAAATTAATTCTGCTTGATGATATGAAATTTTATATTGGCTTGGATCGAGGTAAGGAAGAATTGATGATTGTGAAGTAACTGATTGAACATTCTCTTCTTCGAAAATAAAATAAAGCTTAGGATATTGATTTTGTAAATCTAAAATTTGCGGATGAAGTAAAGATAGTAAATCATTAGGAAATTTTCCTTTCAATATCACTATTTCCCTTGAGGCTATTGATTTAAGTTTATCCAAAACTTCACTTTGTGTTTTAGTAAAAGTAAAATGTTTTGCGTTTTTGGACTCTTTGATTGTATATTGAATATCGCTAAATAAATCGCTATATAAAACATCTTCAATGTTAACAATATTTATTCTAACTTCACTACTTCTATCAGAAGTTGTTAATTGTTGTTGAAGTTTATTTAATTCTTTTTGAACATTGTTGGTGATTATTATTCTTGGAGATTTTAGATATTGGTCATCAATTTCAGCTCCAGCAATTGCAGGAATTTGCGGAGTTTTTGGTTGATTAAATCTTGCAAAATTTTGATCTTTAATTTCAGCTCCTTTGGCAAAATAAAGCTCTAAACTAACTTGATGTTTTTGGGCATTAAACATCAAACAATAAAGTTGCGCAGAGGTTAATGATTCAGTAACAAAAAGCTTAAGAGTTTGTCCTTTTGATTTTTCAATAAGGCCTTGTTGTTCTTGATATTTTCCATCTGTTATTTCTGGCTGAATTAATAGTTGATCAAAAAGAAAAGAGTTGATTATTTGAATATCGCCCTTATCGCTCAAATCTTTTGTTTGAACATCTCGATGGATTTTTAAAGTTTGTTTTCTTTCGCTTTCTTGAGGTGAAAAAGATTGAAGAATTTCTGCAAAATCAAATTCTTTTCTGTCAAATTCTAATAAAAAATTTTGCGGAATTTTTATTTCATAACCGAAATAATTAATGAATCCTTGAATTTTTGCTTGATTAAATAATTCACGAATTTGAAGTTGTTGTTGTTTTGAAAAATTTTTAAATTGAAATGAACATTTTGTTTCTTTACCATCAAGATCTTTAACAAATTTACTTTTTTGCCATTGCAATTTATCGCCATCAACAATGATTCTTCCCAATAATTTTTGTTGCCAATTTTGCATTCCTTCGCCATCAAATTCAATTATTTGCGCTATTGTTGCGGATCCGTCTTCAGCTTCAAGTCTAGCCTCATATTTCGCTTGATTCAAATTTAACAAATCTTGTTTTGAAATTGAACTTAAATCTAAGGCTTGATTAAATCTTGACAAAACTGCAGGATCAACGCTTTGCGATTTTGCTTCATCGATGCAAATAATTTTCACATTATCAGGAATTTTTGTTCCGTTAATTGTGCGATTTTGTTGATCAAAAATTGTATTTGATGCAACTCGATGTTTATCATCAAATTTTGACCAATCAATAACCAATAAATG
>CAILUF010000245.1 GCA_903837365.1 uncultured Alphaproteobacteria bacterium
ATAATTAGATAATTTATTGATTACATTTAATAAAAATTTTCTTTGTGCAAATTACTCCTAATTGCTGATGAATCAAGCGATTATCGGTTGAAATACACCAAAAAGATTTCTTATTTAAAGATAATTTTTCAATTTTTACTTAGCCATTAAATATTAACTTTACCAAAAAGTCAACCATGAAATCCGCCACATTTTTTATTTTTTTCTTAATAATATTTTTTACTAACCTGTCACTTGTATTTGCTTGGGAGGGCTATGATTATCAAAATAAAACTTCTATAGATATTGGCGAGGGAAATCTTGTTCGCGAAGGTTATGTAATTCAATTTTACGAAACCAAAAGTAATAATTTTCGTACTGCTAAAATAGTTTATATGCAGTCAGTTGTATCGGGAACTGAAATTGAATTAATCGATTTAGATAATAATCAGACGCGATTTTTTATTATGCGTAATTAAAAATTTAAAGATTAAGCGTTAAAATTATCCGTTAAATTTTTTATATAAAATCGGCGTTAAAATTAATGTTGCAATTGTTGAACTTATTATTCCGCCAATGACTGTAATGGCAATTGGCTGTTGCACTTCCGCGCCAATTCCAAATGCAAATGCCATTGGTAAAAAACCAAGACTTGCGACAATTGCGGTCATTAAAATTGGTCTTAATCTCTGCATACAAACCTCTTTAATATCGCAATTTTTGCGAAGATGGTCGAGCAATATTATTGAGTTCAATAAACTAATTCCAATTAAGGCAATAAAACCTACATAAACTGAAATAGTAATTTTAATAGAAAATATAAAGAGTAAAACCACTGAGCCACTAAGTGCAAATGGAATTGATGAAAAAATAATTAATGCCGTTTTAAAGCTTTTAAAAAGTTTATAGAGCATAAAAAATATTATCAAAATTATAATTGGAACTATTGTTAAAATTTGTTTTTTGGCATTGTTAAAATTTTTAAATCGTCCTCCCCACTCTAGATAATAGCCTTTTGGCAAAATATTTTGTTTAATAATTTCGTCTTTTGATTTTGAAATAAATTTTTCAAAATCAGTATTTTTTAAATAGATTGATAAGCTTGAATATCTTTTGCCAAATAGCCGAGGAATTGAGACAATGTCATTAACCTCATTGATATTAACGACCTCATTCAATGGAAAACTTCCACCATCGCGAAGTGCCACCGGAATCGTTGCAATTGAATCGATTTTTTGGCGATTTTTTTCACTTAAATGTAGCACAATAGAAATCGGGAATTCAGTTGCAAAATATCTTCCAACTTCAAATCCAACCATGGCATTACTGATGTCATCATTAACATCACTTAAACGAATTTGATGTTTAATAATTTTTTTATAATCAGGAATGATGTCGATAAAATTACCTTTTCTAATTGAATTAATAAAATCCTGATTAACTTCATTAACTTGCGGATCTTGATTTAACAATGTTTTAATATTTTGTGTAACTTCTATTAATTTCTCAAGATTATCACCAAAGATTCTTAAAGATAAATCAGCCCTACTGCCTTCTAACATTTCGTTAAAACGCATTGAAATTGGTTGAGTATATGATATCTCGCAAGTTGCGCATTGGGCTTTGAGAAGATCATTTAATTGAGAAGCAACCTTTGGGGCATCCGCTTTAAATTCGTTTTTTAAAATTAAAAAAATATCTCCGGAGTTCTGAGGCATTGGATCCATTCCTGATTGACTACTGCCGATTCGCGAAAAAACTTTTGATATTTTTTCTTTAGCAATTGGGCTGTTAATAATTTTTTCTTCAATATTTTTACATATCTCTATTGTACTTGAAAGGCTTGCTGAGTCTTTAGCGACAAGATTAAAAACGATATCGCCTTCATTTAATTTTGGCAAAAAATCGCTAGCTATAAAAAAAACTAAAAACATACTGCCGATAAAAAATGCCAAACATATTTTTATTATTTTGTCACCTTGCGATAAAACATAATCCAAAATTTTACCGTAAGAATTAGAAATTTTATTAAAGAATTTTGATGAAATATGTTTGGAATTATTTAAAAAGAAATATGATAAAACTGGCATTAAGAAAAATGCTGTAAACAAGCTTGCAACCATGCAAATCATCATATTTAAAGCCATTGGCTTAAAGGTTTTTCCTTCAATTCCACTAAATAATAAAATCGGAAAATACACCAAAACAATTATTAAAACTCCAATTGCAATTGGTCGATAAACCTGCGAACTTAATTTAGCAAAAAAAGAAATTTTATCATCATTATTTTTTTGCAAATAAATTTTACTTAAAAAATATTCAACCATAACAACCGATGAATCAACCAATAATCCAAAATCAATTGCACCAAGGCTCATAAGATTCGCTGAAATATTAAAAAGATGCATAAAAATTGCCAAAATAAATACACAAAAAATCAATGAAGATGCAACCAGTAAGCCAATTTTCATGCTTCCTAAAATCAAACATAAAAC
>CAILUF010000246.1 GCA_903837365.1 uncultured Alphaproteobacteria bacterium
AGCTTTAAAAAAATATATTATAAATTTTGTTGAAATTATTTAGGTATAAAAATTTTAACAATTTCAGCTGATGAATTTGTAAAATATTTTATGACCAAATTAGGCATGATTCCTAGAGTAACAATAAGCACAGCCATAATTAAAAAACTTGTTAATTCAAAGTTTTTTATATCTTTAGCTTTGACAATATCAGTATTTACGATTTCACTGAACCAAACTCTTTTATATAGCCAAAGCATATAACAAGCACCCAATATCACTCCCAATCCAGCAATTAAAGAAATTAATTTATTAGTTTTAAATGTGCCAATTATTGTTAGAAATTCTCCAACAAATCCACTTGTAGATGGCAATCCAACTGATGCTAAAGTAAAGATCATTGCCATAATTGCAAAGTTTGGCATTGTTAGGGCAATTCCTCCGAGCTCGCTAATTTTTTTAGTATGAAACCGATCGTAAATCGAACCAACGCACATGAATAAAGATGCCGAAACTAAACCGTGGCTGATCATTTGAAAAATTGCTCCATCAATTCCTTGTTGGGTAAAACTAAAAATTCCCATCGTTACAAACCCCATATGCGCAACTGAAGAGTAAGCGATCATTTTTTTCATATCTTCTTGCATCAATGCCACAAAGGATCCATAGATGATTGCGATTGCGCTTAAAATTAAAATATAATTAGCGAAATACTGCGCACCGAGTGGGAAAAATGGAATTGCAAATCTTAAGAAACCATAGGCTCCAAGCTTAATTAAAATTCCCGCAAGTATTACTGAACCCGAAGTTGGCGCTTGAACGTGAGCATCAGGAAGCCAAGTGTGAAATGGAAACATTGGAATTTTAATTGCAAAGGATATAAAGAATGCAAGAAAAAACCAGATTTGGAAATTTGGTGGAAAATATGATTTCAATGATTTACTTAAAAGTACAACATCAGTCGTTCCAGTGTATAAGAAAATTAGGATAATTGCAAAAAGAAAAAAGACTGATCCAAATAAAGTGTAAATAAAAAATTTATAAGATGCGTAGACGCGATTTTCTCCACCCCAAATTCCAATAAGTAAAAACATTGGAATCAACATCGCTTCAAAAAAGATATAAAAAAATAATAAATCTAATGAGCAAAATGAGCCAATCACCAAACCTTCCATGACTAGGAAAGCGATAATAAATTCTTTAATTCTGGTTTTAATTGAATTAATACTAATGGCTATACAGATAGGAACCAGTAGGGTGGTGAGCATTATCATCGATAGCGAAATACCATCAATACCAACATAATATTTTATATCGCTAGTTGAGAATAATTTAAAAATTTCTGTAAATTGAAATTCAGTTTTAGCGAGATCAAATTGACTGAGTAAAACTATGCTTATAAAAAAATTTAAAATACTTACAAAGATTCCAAATGAGTAGAGGATAACGGCATTTTTTATTCGAAAAAAAAGCAGGAAAAATGCGCAAATAATTGGTAAAAAAATTAGCGTTGAAAGAATCGGAAAATTCATGAATTTTTAAAAAATATTTAAGAAATTTTTTGCTAAATTTATCGCTCCAAAATTTATAATCAATCGCGAAATTAAATAAAAATATAAATTCACGATTAAGTTAAAATTAATTTAAAATTAATTTTTTACCAACTTCAAGAACAATAAACTCTGTAGATATTTTTTTTAGTTTTTTTTCATTTTCAAGATCGATTATTGGATCATCAAAATTTTCTGAAGATAATTTAAATGTTTGATAATGCATGGCAATGGATTTTTTTGAGTTTAAATCAAAATGTGCTTTGAGCGCTTGGGAAGGGCTAAGATGATATTTTAACATAAAGTCCTCAGGTTTATATGCGCCAATTGGGAGTAGGGCGAGCTTAAATTGCTTAAATTGTTTTTTTGCTTCATTGAAATGCGAATCATAACCAGTATCTCCTGCAAAATAAATATTACCAATTTTTGATTCAATTGTAAATGCTCCCCATAGGCTTGCATTTCTTCCAAACATCATGCGTTTTGACCAGTGATTAGCAGGTAAAAAATGAATATTAAAATTTGCTGATAATGAAAATTTTTCATGCCAATCTAACTCCTCACAATCAAGATTCATTTTTTTAATTTTATTTAAGAAAAAACAATTGCCAAGACCAGTTATAAATTTCGGGCGTGAATGTTTTTGTAATTTTTTAATAGTTGGTAAATCCATATGGTCGTAGTGTGAATGGCTTATTAAAACAACATCAATTTTAGGAAGATCATCGAAATTTATACCTGGAATAATTGCTCTTTTTGGTCCTAAAAAATTAAATGGACTAGCTCGATTTGAAAAAATTGGATCAGTGAGAATATTCATTCCTTGCAATTGCAATAAAAAAGTTGAATGACCAATATTTGTAACGTGAATTGATTTATCGTTAATTTTTGATAATGGCTTATTTTGCTTAATTGTAATTAACTTATCTTGCCATTTTATTTTACCAAATTGTTTTTCATAATTGAATTTATGAAAAAAATATGAAAAAAAACTTCTTTTTTGATCGGTATTTTTATTATTTGGATTGTAAAATGATTTGCCATCAAAATGATTGGAAATCTTTCCTTTGTAGTAACCAGACTCGCTAAAAAAAATTAACAAAGTGACGGTAAAAATAATTATCGTTAAT
>CAILUF010000247.1 GCA_903837365.1 uncultured Alphaproteobacteria bacterium
CTTAACCTTTCATAACCTTTATTTACAAGGCTTAAAAAGATCATTTAATAAAATTCAAGATTAAATTAAAAGTTGAAATTACCTTTTAATTAAAAAATTTATAACATTTATTGAAAATCTATGAAAGCACTTTTTCGCACCAAATCAATAAAATCAATAATTGCCGAAGCTGAAAAAAAATCCTTAAAAAAAACCTTAGGAGCTTTTGACTTACTTCTTCTTGGAATTGGCAGTACAATTGGTACAGGAATTTTTGTTTTAACCGGAACCGCTGCCGCAAATTTTGCAGGTCCAGGAGTTGCCTTATCATTTGCAATTTCAGGATTAGTTTGCATGTTTGCAGGATTAGCTTACACGGAACTCGCGGCAATGGTCCCAGTTTCAGGAAGCGCTTACACCTACTCCTACGCTATTTTAGGAGAATTTCTAGCGTGGATTGTTGCATGTGGTTTGGCTTTGGAATATACGGTCGCATCATCAACTGTTGCGGCGGGTTGGTCGGGATATCTAACCAAAATTCTAGAGCAGGGCGGAATTAAATTACCCTTACTTTTAACATCATCTCCCGCGCAAGGTGGAATAATTAATTTACCAGCTTTTTGTATTGCCTTTTTTATTGGTTTACTACTAATACGCGGAACCAAAGAAAGCGTAGTTGTGAATCGTATTTTAGTAAGTTTAAAATTAGGGGTAATTTTTATTTTTATGATCGTTGCCGTTCCCCATATTAAAATGGAAAATTACGCAGAGTTCATGCCCTTTGGTTTTAAAGGAGTATTAATGGGATCATCAGCAATATTTTTTGCATATCTTGGTTTTGATGCAATTGCTACCACGGCCGAAGAATGTAAAAATCCTAAACGCGATTTACCAATTGGAATAATAGGCTCACTGCTTGCCTGCACTTTAATTTATATTTTAGTTTCGCTAGCACTGACCGGAATTTCGCATTACACAACTCTCAATAATTCTGCACCAATGGCTAATGCCTTGCTTGCTAATGGTAGTAATATTGGATCGGCATTGGTTTCAGTTGGAGCTGTCGCAGGAATGCTAACTGTCCTTTTAGTGATGATGTATGGACAATCGCGAATTTTATTTGCAATGTCGCGTGATGGTTTAATCCCAAGTAGCTTTTGTAAGTTGCATAAAAAATATGGAACTCCCTATGTCAGCTGTATTTTTGTAACTTTTGCGGTAGCGCTAATTTCAGGATTTACGCCAATTCGTACCATGGGTGATATGAGTAGCTTGGGAACGCTATTTGCTTTTTTAATTGTTTCTTGCGGAGTTATAGTTTTGCGGTTGAGAAGTCCAAATCAAGAAAGGAGTTTTAAATGCCCAGCAGTGTTTGTAGTTGCGCCTTTAGCAATAATTGGTTGTGGATATTTAATTTATCAATTGCTTTTAGAAAATTATAAACCATTTTTAGTTTGGTATGGCTTTGCAATTGTAATTTATTTTTTATACGCTTATCGTAAAAGCGCTTTAGCCGTTAATAATCAAGGATCTAAAGCAAATAAAATAAACTCAAACAATACTCATAAATCAAAAAAATATCGCCAAATGGAATTATCATCTCGCCAGAAATCTAAATAAATCTAATTAAAATTTTAAATAAATTATGAGCTTGATTGCAAACTTATTTCGTAAAAAAAATTTAAATGATGTTTTGGAAAATACGCCGAAATCTGGTTTTAAAAAAACCCTTGGCGCATTCGATCTAATAATGATTGGCATTGGTTGTACAATTGGTACGGGAATCTTTGTTATTACTGGCGTTGCTTCTGCCAAATACGCTGGTCCTGCAATTGCTTTATCCTACGCGATAGCTTCGCTTACCTGTTTATTTTCAGCTCTTGCTTACGCTGAACTTGCTTCGATGGTTCCAATTTCTGGCAGTGCTTATACCTACACCTATGTGGTAATTGGCGAATTCATTGCTTGGTTGGTTGGCTGGGGATTGGTTTTAGAATATGGCATTGGCGCTTCAACTGTAGCATCCGGATGGTCAGGATATATGGTTGGAATTATTAAATCCGCAGGAATTAATCTTCCGCAATTTTTAGTGAAAACTCCATTTGAGGGTGGAATAATTAATCTTCCGGCATTTTTAATATCATGTTTTATTGGCTTATTACTTTATCGCGGAACTAAAGAGAGTGTAAAGTTAAATCGTATTTTAGTTTTTACAAAATTAGCAGTTATTTTTATATTTTTGTTAATCGCTACTCCGTTAATCCAAACTCAAAATTATCAAGATTTTATGCCTTTTGGATTCAGTGGCGTAATGATTGGAGCGGCAACTGTATTTTACGCTTATATTGGCTTTGATGCGGTTGCAACTACTGCCGAAGAATGTAAAAATCCTAAACGCGATTTACCAATTGGTATCATTGCTTCATTGCTGATATGCACAGTTTTTTATGTAGTCGTAGCCCTTGTCCTTAATGGTATAGCAAATTTTTCAACACTGGATAATGCCGAACCATTAGCTAAAGCTTTACGCGATAATGGTAAAAATTTTGGATCGGCTCTAGTTGCAACAGGTGCAGTAGCTGGAATAAC
Organism: uncultured Alphaproteobacteria bacterium; assembly: GCA_903837365.1. Classification (GTDB taxonomy): domain Bacteria; phylum Pseudomonadota; class Alphaproteobacteria; order Rickettsiales; family UBA1997; genus CAILUF01. Next base: position 2,569 of record CAILUF010000247.1, read on the forward strand.
TTCGGTTTTATTAATTTTAATTTATGGACAATCACGAATATTTTTCGTTATGTCGCGAGATGGTTTGATTCCAAAAGTAATTAGCAAAACTCATAAAAAATTTAACACTCCTTTCGTAAGTGTAATTTTAACAACAAGTTTAGTAGCGTTAATTTCAGGATTACTTCCATTGGAAACTTTAAGCAATATGACAAGCCTTGGAACATTATTTGGATTTATAATTGTAGCGATAGCGGTAATAATTTTACGCATCAAACAACCAAATTTAAAACGCTCATTTAAATGTCCTGCGGTCTACTTAACCTCATCTTGCGCGATATTATCATGCGGTTATTTGGTTTACCAATTATTGATTAATAATTGGCATTATTTTTTAGCATGGACATTACTTGGCATAATTTTTTATTTTTCTTACAGCTTGAAAAATAGCGAACAAAAAAAATTGTAAAAAAAATTTTATTTGAAAATAAAATTGCAATATTCAACAATTGCTTTATAAAGCAAATACCAATTTTGCTAATCTATTTCATAAATTTTTACAAAATGACTATTCATAAATACGTTTATTCCTTTGGCGATGGCAATTCGCAAGGCGATGCTTCAATGAAGAATTTACTGGGCGGAAAGGGTGCTAACCTGGCTGAAATGTCTAAAATGGGTTTGCCAGTTCCGCTAGGTTTTACAATTACTACAGAAGTTTGTGATGTTTATTATAAAAATAATAAAAAATTTCCAGATCAACTTAAGTCCCAAGTGCAATTGGCTCTAGAATCAATCGAGCAAAAATTGCAAGCTAGTTTTGGTGATCAAGAAAATCCACTTTTATTTTCAGTTCGCTCAGGAGCTAGAGCTTCAATGCCTGGAATGATGGATACGGTTCTTAATCTTGGTTTAAATGATCTAACAGTTTTAGGCCTTGCCAAAAAAAGCAATAATAAAAGATTTGCCTTTGACTCTTATCGCCGTTTTATTCAGATGTATTCCGATGTAGTTTTGGGAGTCGACCATTATAATTTTGAAACCATTCTTGACGAAAAAAAACAAGAATTTGGCGTTTATAACGATACCGATCTTACCGAAAATCATCTTGAAGAAATCGTTAAATTATTCAAGGCTGAAGTAAAAAAAGAATTGGGAAAAGATTTTCCTCAAGATGTAAATCAACAATTATGGGGAGCTATTGAAGCAGTTTTTGCTTCCTGGATGAATGATCGCGCAATTACTTATCGCACGCTAAATAATATTCCGCAGGAATGGGGAACTGCTGTTAATGTGCAATCAATGGTTTTTGGTAATATGGGCGAAAGCTCAGCTACCGGAGTTGCTTTTACTCGCAATCCATCAACTGGAGAAAGAGAGCTTTACGGTGAATATTTAATCAATGCTCAAGGGGAAGATGTTGTTGCTGGAATTAGAACTCCGCAATCAATTACCATCAAAGGTAAGGAGCAATTAGATTCAAAACTTCCTTCAATGCAAGAAACAATGCCGGAAGTTTTTGCAGAGCTTGAAAAATTTTATAAAAAACTCGAGCTTCATTATACCGATATGCAAGATATTGAGTTTACAGTACAAAATAAAAAGCTATGGATGCTACAAACTCGAAGCGGAAAACGCACTGCTCAAGCAGCTATTAAAATTGCCGTTGACATGGTTAATGAAAAATTAATAACTAAAAAAGAAGCTTTGATGCGCATAGATCCAGCATCACTTGATCAACTTCTTCACCCAACATTAGATCCAAAAGCTAAAGTAAAAGTTATTGCCAAAGGCCTTCCAGCCTCTCCCGGAGCAGCTTCAGGTATTGTAGTTTTTTCTTCACATGAAGCTGAAAAAAGAGCTGAAAATGGTGAAAAGGTAATTTTAGTTCGACTAGAAACAAGTCCTGAAGACATAAAAGGAATGCATGTTTCGCAAGGTATTTTAACAGCTCGCGGAGGTATGACATCGCACGCTGCAGTAGTTGCGCGAGGCATGGGAACTCCTTGCGTTTCTGGAGCGAGTGGACTTTTCGTCGATAATAATCAACATTTTTTTACCGCAGGAGATGTCAAAGTCAAAGAAGGTGAATTAATTACGATCAATGGTTCCAATGGTGAAGTAATTCTTGGATTAGTTCCAACTTTAAAGCCAAATCTATCTAGCGATTTCCAAACAATTATGTCTTGGGCTGATGAGATTCGCAAGCTTAAGGTTCGCGCAAACGCTGAAACTCCACTTGATTGCCAAGTAGCTCGAGATTTCGGTGCGCAAGGAATTGGATTATGTCGAACTGAGCATATGTTTTTTTCTCAGGATCGTATTATTGCTGTAAGAGAAATGATATTGGCTGAGGATATTGATGGACGAAAAAAAGCTCTCGCCAAACTGTTACCAATGCAAAGAAATGACTTTATTGAAATCTTTAAAATTATGGCGCAATTGCCAGTTACAATTCGCTTACTTGATCCTCCGCTTCATGAATTTCTTCCTCATAAAGATGAAGAAATTGCCGAAGTTGCAAAGGTTGCTGGTGTTGAAATTGATTTTGTAAAACATCGCATTAATCAATTACAAGAACAAAATCCAATGCTTGGTCATCGCGGTTGTAGACTTGGTATTTCATATCCAGAAATTTATGAAATGCAAGCGCGAGCTATTTTTGAAGCAGCATCGATTGTCAAAAAAGAAACTAATCAAGATGTACTTTTGGAAATTATGATTCCGCTAGTTGCAACGCGAAAAGAAATTCAAATCATGCGTGAATTAGTTTTAAGTGTTGAAAAATCAGTTGAAAAAACTTATGGCATAAATTTGCAATATATGATTGGAACGATGATAGAACTACCTCGCGCTGCATTAATCGCCGATAAAATTGCTCATGAAGCTGAATTTTTTAGTTTTGGAACTAATGATTTAACGCAGACAACTTTTGGATTATCACGCGATGATGCTGGTAATTTTTTAGGTGCATATCAAAAAGCAGGAATTCTTGAGCGTGATCCTTTTGCTGAATTAGATCAGGAAGGAGTTGGCGAACTAATTAAAATTGCCAGTCAAAAAGGCAAACAAACACGCGAAAATATTAAACTGGGAATTTGTGGCGAACATGGTGGCAATCCAAACTCAATTGAGTTTTGTCATCGCGTAGGATTAGATTATGTTTCTTGTTCGCCATATCGCGTTCCAATCGCAAGACTGGCATGTGCTCGTGCGGTAATTTTAAATTCATAAATTTAAAATGTATTTTTTTTAAATAATTAAAAATATCTTTTGCAAAATTGAAATTCGACATTTAATAATCACTTAAAAAATAAATTTATGCAAAAAAAAGACAAGATTTCTGCTGGATTTTTGATTATTGGTGACGAGATTTTATCGGGTCGAACCAATGATCAAAATTTAAATTTCCTTGCTAAAAACCTTACTGAGTTAGGAATAATTTTATGCGAAGTTAGAGTTGTTAGAGATGTTGAAAATGAAATAATTGATGCATTACTTGCACTACAAAATAAATTTGATTACGTGTTTACGAGTGGCGGAATTGGCCCAACTCATGATGACATAACCTCGCAAGCCATTGCCAATGCATTTCAAGAAGATTTAATCTTAAATGATGATGCGCAAAAAATTCTCTATCAACATTACGGAAAAAATAATGTTAACGAGGCAAAACTTAAAATGGCATATCTGCCACGAAGCGCATCATTACTGGATAATCCAATTTCATCAGCTCCGGGATTTAGAATTAAAAATGTTTTTGTGATGGCTGGAATTCCTAAAATTTTTCAAGCAATGTTTGAAGCTTGTAAAAAGGAATTGCAATTTGGTAAAAAAATATTTACTAAGGAAATTACCATAACACTTACTGAGAGTATAATCGCTAGTGATTTTTCTAATCTCCAAAAAGAATATCCCGAGGTTATTTTAGGAAGTTATCCATTTGATAATGGAACATCACTTGTATTTCGTAGTACCAATCAGATTTTACTTGAGGAAGCTATGCAAAAAATGATTGCGATTCTTAAGAAAATTAATTTTGATTCAATTACAAAAATTTCTTAATTAACATGGAAAAAAAGCTCGAAGAAATTGCTAAAAATGACCAAGAAGCAGTTGATGAATATTTCGCTTTCATCAAGGAAGAGGTTGATGAAGGTAGATTTTTCAAGGATGCGCTTGATTGGTATTTATTTCGCTACGTATCACCAATATGTGATCGAACAATATTAATTATTGGTGGAATTTTATCAATTGTAATTTGTTATATTATCTTTGGAATTATTAAAATATCATTTCCATTGGTGGTTCGCGATCCAATAATTATTAGCGCTAAAGACCAGTCAAAATATCTTCCGAATTTAATTGAATTAAAACCGAAATCTGGAAAACCGAATTACGATTCTGGTCTTCGTAATATTGATGAAGCAATTGTTAAATATCTAATTTCAATTTACATTAATGATCGCGAATCTTATAATTTTTCTAAAGCATCAATTGAAGACGTAAACATCAAAATTAATCGCATTAAAAATATTTCTTCAGTTGTTGAATTTAAAAATTTCCAGAATTTTTTTAGCGAAGAAAATCCCCTTAGCCCAATTCAAAATTTTGGTAAAAATGTTAAAAAAAATATTGAAATAATTGATTTTCAATTCATCAGAAAAAAAGAAAAAAAAGATAATTTTTCAAAATTAAAAAATTTTTTTAACATTGAATTACCAAATGAAGCGCAGGTAAAATTCGATGCGATAATTTCCGCTAGGGATGAATTTGGCGATGTTAAAACTATAAATGAAAAATATTTGGTTAAAGTTAAATTTAATTTTTTACCGATCCAAAAACCAAAAATTGTTGATGAAAAAAATAAAGTTAAAGAGGATAATAAATTAAAATTTATGATTGAAAGCTATAAACTTTTTCGCGTAAAAAATTAAAAATATGAAAAAAATTTTACCATTAATTGCTATAATTTTAATGATTAATTCATTTAACAACTATGCCCTGGGCTCACAAATGCCTAGGTTTCTTGGTACTGAAAAAAAATTTCGTAGTTTTTTATATAATCCCAACGAAGTATATCGCTATATTGGACATTACACCTATCAAGGATTTATTGAATTTGAGCAGGGTGAAACAATCGGAACAATCTCAATGGGTAATCCTTCCTTATGGCTATTTGAAAGCTTGGGTAATCGACTTTTTTTAAAACCAGTTGGCGAAGATGGTTCAGAAACTAATATGACGGTAATAACTACTAAACGAGTTTATCATTTCGAGCTTATGGCTAGAGAAGCCAAGGGTATAGCTGATAAAAATTTAATTTTTGTAGTAAAATTTGTTTATCCAGATGAGAAAGAAAAAAATATTGTAGAATTTGCAAAAACAAATTTATCCGATGAGCCTGATTTGCGAGATTTAAGTAAATATAATTTTAATTATCAATATACCGGAGAAAAAAATATTGCTCCATCTAAAGTATTCGACAATGGTCAATTTACTTATTTTCAATTTTCTAATAAAAATTCGGAAATACCTGCTATTTTCAATGTTGATGCCGATGGCTTTGAGTCATTAGTGAATTATCGCGTAAGCGCTGATTATGTAATCGTTGAGCGAGTTGGTGCACAATTCACATTAAGAAATGGTAGTGAAATTGTCTGTGTTTACAACATAAATCTCTATACATCTGGACGAGAAAAATCCTCATTAAAAAGTAGCAATGATAAAAACAGAGAATTGAAGAATTTTTCACCAGCCCTAGAGCCTAATCAACCATTTCAATCATTAAATCCATATCCAACACGTCCACCATCTAATCAAACGAATACTCCTGCAATGCCTGATCCACAAAATATGAAAATGCCAGGAACCTTTTACTAAAAATTAGATTTCCTTTAAGAAAAGAAATTGTAATTTTATAAGCTATAGTTTTAATGGTAATAACTAGATTTACCCTAAATAAATATAAATTAATCAAAAATATTCAATGAAGTTAGAAATAAGTAATTATAATCATCAGTTAATAGAAAAAAAATGGCAGAAAATTTGGCAAGAAAACAAGGTTTTTAAATTTGCCAATGATTCATCAAAAGAAAAATATTATGTTTTAGAAATGTTTCCATACCCTTCAGGGAAAATTCATATGGGTCATCTAAGAAACTATGCCATTGGCGATGCCTTAGCACGTTACAAAAAATTAAAAGGTTATAACGTCCTTCATCCAATGGGCTTTGATGCCTTTGGTTTACCAGCTGAAAATGCAGCTTTACAACATAAAATTCATCCTGAAAAATGGACTTTGTCAAATATTGAAAATATGCGTCAAGAGCTAAAATCAATTGGTTTAGCTATAGATTGGGATCGCGAAATTATCACTTGTTTACCTGAATATTATCGCCATGAACAAAAAATATTTCTTGATTTTTATCGCGCTGGTTTAGCTTATCAAAAGGAATCCTATGTAAACTGGGATCCAATTGATCAAACTGTTTTAGCTAATGAACAAGTTATCGATGGGCGAGGGTGGCGAAGTGGAGCATTGGTTGAAAAGAAAAAATTAAAACAATGGTTTTTAAAAGTTTCAGAATTTAGCGAAGAATTGTTAAGTGAGTTAAAAAATCTTTCAGGATGGGATGAAAGGGTTATTTCAATGCAAGAAAAATGGATCGGCAAGTCAGAAGGTTTGTTAATTGATTTTACAATTGACAATTACGAAATTTTAGAAGCTCAAAATTTTTTAGAAAAAAATATACGAGTTTATACCACAAGAGCTGATACGCTTTTTGGTGCATCATTTTTGGCAATATCTGCAAATCATCCACTGGCAAATACACTGGCAAATACACTGGCAAAAAATAACATAGATTTACAAAATTTTATCGATCAATGCAATAAAAGCTCAGTAACTGAACAAGCTATCGAAACTCAAGAAAAACTTGGTTTCAAAACCGAAATAGAAGTAAATCATCCTCTTGACTCATCTATAAAACTTCAAGTTTATGTCGCAAATTTTGTACTTATGGATTACGGTACGGGAGCAATATTTGGATGTCCTGCGCATGATGCTCGTGATTATGAATTTGCTAAAAAATATAATTTAAAAATTACCCAAGTAGTATCGCCAATTTCGCAAGAAAATACTGAATTACCTTATCTTGAAGATGGCGTTATGATCAATTCGCAACTGCTTAACAATTTAACTTGTAGTCAAGCAAAAGAAAAAGTTTTTGAAATTTTATCCGCAAAAAATCAAGCGCAAAAGAAAATTAATTATCGCTTACGCGATTGGGGAGTTTCTCGGCAACGCTATTGGGGATGTCCAATTCCAATACTTTATTTGGAAGATGGAACTGTTGTTGAGGTTCCGCAAGATCAATTGCCAGTTGAATTACCCAAAGATGTTGAATTTAATGGCTCAGGAAATCCTTTATTACAACATCCCACATGGCGATTTACAACATACGTCGATAAAATGGGAAACACTTTACCAGCCATTCGTGAGACCGATACTTTCGATACTTTCTTTGAAAGCTCTTGGTATTTTTTGCGCTATATTTCTCCAAATTGCAATGATGCTTTTGATAAAAATTTAGTTAATAAATTAATGCCCGTTGATCAGTATATTGGTGGAGTTGAGCATGCTGTTTTACATCTGCTTTATTCAAGATTCTTTGTTAAGGCTTTAAAAAAATGTGGATATTTATCGATTGATGAACCATTTAAGAACTTACTCACTCAAGGCATGGTTTGTCATAATACTTTTAAAGACAAATCTGGAAATTGGGTTTATCCTAAACAAGCAATTGAAACTGAACAAGGCAAATTTATCCACGAAGAAACTCGGGAAGAATTAGTAGTTGGAAGAAGTGAAAAAATGAGTAAATCAAAAAAGAATGTTGTTGAACCTCTCAATATAATCGATTCATATGGAGCGGATACTGCTCGTTTATTTATGCTTTCTGATACTCCGGTTTCAAGAGATTTGGAATGGGTAGAAAGTGGCATCGATGGATCATGGCGTTATGTTAATCGACTATGGAGATTAGTTGGTAATTTTACCAATAGTGAATTTTATACTAATTTTAAAAATAAATCCTCAGAAATTTTATTAGAAAATTTTAATCAAAAATTTACTGAAAATTTTGATGAAAAATTATTTGATAAATCGCAATTAACATTAGTTAAATTAAATCATAAAACAATTTTCAACGTCAATGATGAGTATGAAAAAATGAGTTTCAATCGAGCAATTGCCAAGATTCGCGAATTTTCCAATTACTTAGAAAAATATTCGTTAAATAATTCTTTAGATGCTGAAATTATGTTTTTTTCCTTAGTGAATTTAACATTATTAATTTCACCAATTACTGCACATTTATGCGAAGAATTATGGCAAGAACTTGGCTTTAAATCGCAAATATCTGAAAAAAATTTTCCAAGATTTAATCAAGTATTAACTATCGATGATGAAATTTCAATGCCCGTGCAAGTCCTTGGGAAGCTTCGTGCCGTAATAAATGTTGCAAAAGATCTAGATCCTAAAGAACTTGAAAAGCTTGCTTTACAAAATGAAAATGTTCAAAAATTTATTTCCGGCAAAGAAATCAAAAAAGTAATAATCGTTACAAATAAAATGATTAATATTATAGTTTAATTAAACCAAATTATAATTATTTTTTTTGTTAAATTTTAACTGATAATTTATTTATAAATTAAAGTTAACTAGCCTTAATATTATATTTTCTGCTTAAATAAGCAGTAACTGCAAGGCGTTCTTCAGTGTTGATTCCGCGATTGAAAATAATAATTTCGGCAATATAGCCGTTAAAGTAACTATTTACAGTATTGCCTGTGTATCTTGATCCAATATAAATCCTGTCAACTAAAAATGTTGGCGAACCACTTACTGTAGTTCCAACAAATGTATTTAAATATGAAATATTATTCGATCCATTGAAAATTGTTGAACTAATAAATGGAGTATTATCAGCAGGAGATGGTTGCGAAACTACTGAAAACCAAGTATTAGTGCTAACGGTAAAATATTGTGCAGAATTTTGATCGTAAAATGTTTGGAAGCAACCAGGGTTGTAATCATTAATTTCGCCAACTGGAAGTCCAGAAATTATTCCCGATGGAGATGAATAAGCATTTCTTTTTGCGACTAAAAAAATTGTTAATCCTTTACCATTAATTCCCACTGAATTAGCCAATAAAAAATTAGTTGAACCATTGAACAATATACCGGGTAAACCGTTGAAAATATTAGCTTTATATTTTGGTTTATTGCCAACGGCAGGTTGAAGCGCATTGATTTTTGATGAAGATTGGGGATTAATATCAAGCCAACCTGAAATAAGTGAATCATCAGATTCTTCGGCATTATCAAAGCTTTCATCAAGCGAAGTTTCCCACCAAACTGAAAGATCCTTAATGGAGGAAATTGGCGAGTTACGAGTTAAATTTTGAGCAGTTATAAGTTTCATTCTAGTGATTAATCTTGAACTAGATGTTACCCCAGCAACCAAAATTCCAATAATCAAAATTACAATAGAAAGCTCGATTAAAGAAAAGGCTTTATCGACAACAATTGATTTATTTATTTTTTTCATTTTAATTTTAGTGCTATATAATTTTTAATATTTCCTGATTATTAAAAAATATTTTAAGAAACTTTAATCGCATATTTTTTACTTAAATAAGAAGTAACCGCAAGGCGTTCTTCGGTGTTAAGTCCACGGTTGAAAATAATAATTTCAGAAATATAACCCCAATAATATTGGGTAGGGTTATTGACATATCTACTGCCGATGTATAGCCGATCAACATTGAATATTGGAGCTCCAGCAACTGTACTTCCAACATTGGTATTTAAATATCCAATGTTATTTGTGCCATTAAAAAAAGTTGATGCAATGAAAGGAACATTGTCTCTTGGAACTGTTTGAGCAACTGCTGAATACCAAACTCCCCCCGAAAGTGTAATATAAGCTCCACCATTACCATCGTAAAAAGCTTGGAAACCTCCAGCATTAGAAGCTTCATCATTCATAGTTGCGGGATTAATTCCAGATATCAAACCTTGAAATGTTCCAAGAGCTTTTCGTTGAGAAACAATAAATATTGATAAACCTTTGCCAGAAATACCCGCTGAATTTACAATAATATGATCATCAACCCCATCAAAAAAAATAGAAGGTAATCCATTAATAACATTTTCGGTATATTTTGGTTTATTGGCAAGGGTAGGTTGCGAGCCATTGACTTTATAGGATGATTGAGTATTCATATCAAACCAAGAAGTAATTGGAGTAGCATCAGATTCTTCAGCATTATCAAAACTTTCATCAAGTGAAGTTTCGTACCATAATGTTAAATCTTTTATCGTTGGAACTGGCGAGCTTTTGGTAATATTTTGCGCAGACATAATTTTCATTCTTTTAACTAATCTAGAGCTAGATGTTACCCCAGCAACCAAAATTCCAATAATCAAAATTACGATGGAAAGCTCGATTAAAGAAAAGGCTTTATTAGAGTTTATATTTTTTTTCATATTTAAAATTATTAATTTCTAATTGTTAATAAATACTTTAAGAGGTTTTAATCGCATATTTTTTACTTAAATAAGCGGTAACCGCAAGGCGTTCTTCGGTGTTTAATGCTCTACTGAAAATTACAATTTCAGCAACATGTCCTCTAAAAAACTGTGTTGGACCATTTCCATATCTTGATCCAAGATATAATTTATCAACATTAAAATTTGTGGCAATATTTGTTGTTGATCCAACGCTAGCATTTAGATAAGTTATATTGGTTGTTCCAGTAAAAATATTAGTAAAAATAAAAGGAATATTATCCATGGGATTAGTTTGCGCTACAGATGCCCAATAGGTGTTAGATGCTCCTGTGTAAATAGTGCCGTTATTAACATCAAGATAAGCTAAGAAACCAGTTTGGTCATGATCCCATACAGTTGAAGTAGGAATACCCGAAAGCATACCTTGCCAAGTTGGAAATCCTGATCGTTTAGCGACAATAAAAATCGTTAAACCTTTGCCTACAATTCCAGCGGAGCTAGCAAGTAAGAAATCATTTGAGCCATCGAAATAAATTCCCGCCAAACCATTAAAAATTGCATCTTTAAATCTTGGTTTATTATCAAGGGTTGGCTGAGTTGCATTAATTTTGAAGGAAGTTTGCGGATTTAAATCAAACCATGTTGTAACCTGCGCATCATCTGATTCTTCGGCATTATCAAAACTTTCATCGAGCGAAGTTTCATACCAAACTGATAAATCCTTTATTGAAGAAATAGGCGAGCTGCGCGTAGTATTTTGCGCAGAAATAATTTTCATTCTCCGAATCAATCGCGAAGAGCTTGTAACTCCCGCAACTAAAATTCCGACAATTAAAATTACAATTGAAAGTTCAATTAAGGAGAAGCCTTTAGCTGATTTTATAGTTTTTTTCATGAAAAATAATTTATTTATTTCAAAAAAATAAATTACGAAAATTTATTTTCAAACTGATAAAATCTTGGGTGTGTTATATTGATTTTTAATTTACGAAAGCAGTAAAAAATTACAAAACCTTAATTCCATATTGTATAATTATGAAGCTATATTATCGAATCGAGTTTATCTAACTCAGACTGGAATGAAGCTACATTTGAATTTAATTATTATTTCACATAAGGAATATTATGTAAAATAAATAATTACATTATCATGTAATTATGATGTTAACGGCTCATAAGATGCTTTATACTGATGATGCATATACAATGGAATCGTCGCAAATCTTTTAATAGGTATTATTATTTATTATCTATTCCTAGGATGTAATTAAAATATCGCTCTTAATTTTTACTGAATTTTTAATTTAATTAAATAATTGCCAGACATCATTGGTGGTGGTAAAAATCATTAAGGATAAAACTAGAATCAAACCTATCTTATATCCGAATTGTTGAATTTTAATTGGTATTGGTTTACGAAAAATTGCCTCACAAAAATAAAAAAACAAATGTCCACCATCTAACACCGGTATCGGCAGTAAATTCATAATCGCTAAATTCAATGAGATCAGTGCTCCAAACCAAAATACCACGCCTATTCCCATTGAAAAAGTCTTGGTAGAATATTTGGCAATTTTAATTGGACCACCCAATTCTTTAACTGAGCGCTTTCCTGTAATTAGCTCGCCAAGTGCTTTAAAAATTGATTTCGTTATATCATAACTTTCAAGATTGGCATTAATAAAACTCTCCCATAAGTTGACTTTTTGATGAAATATTTCATTAGCAGCAATTCCAATCATCTTAACTTTAACTTCTTCACCAAAAAAATCTTTACTAATTTTTACTTCAGGTTTGATTTTTAAAAGTAGAATTTTTTCATTTCTTTTTATTTCAATTTCAATTTCATCTTGATGAGTAAAATTTATAATTTTTCTGATATCATTAAAATCATATACGCCCTGCCCGTCGACTTTAGTTATCTCGTCATTAACCCTCAAATCAGCTAGAAAAGCTGGGGAATTTGCAACAACTTCACTAATTTTTGGTAAAACTTTTGTTATACCATTGACACGAAATAAAATTGTAAAAATTAAAATTGTCAGCAAAATATTTGCTAGAGGACCAGCAAAAACAATAGCAATTCGCTGATAAACATTTTTGGCAATAAAAGAAATTTTTCTTTCATGGTCTGACATTTTTTTTATTAATTCATAATTTGGCACTGACGCGGAATTACTATCACCATACATTTTCACAAATCCACCAATTGGCAATAAACAAAATTGCCACTGAGTATTATGCTTATCCTTAAATGAAAATAATTTTTTACCAAAACCAATGGAAAATTGCTCAACCTTTACGCCACAAAGCCTGGCAACGATAAAATGCCCAAATTCATGAACAAAAACAATTGCCGATATTATGATGGCAAAGGAAAAAATATTTTGTAAAATTAATTGAAGTAAAGCCATAAATTTATAATTTGATATTTGATGCAACTTCGCAAACTTGCTGATTAAAATCCAAAATTTCAGCAATGGAATTTAATTTTTTTTGAGGAATTTTTTGTAAAGTTTTTTCTACGATCATATAAATTTCATCGAATCTAATTTCTGATTTTATGAATTTTGCAACCGCAATTTCATTTGCACAATTTAGAGCAACTAATGCACTCCCCTCTTGCTCTAATGCGTTACGACATAAATTAATTGCTGGAAATTTTTGATTATCAACTTCATAAAATTCTAGCTGGCCTATTTTTGTTAAATCAAGTTTTTGATGATTTATAGATCCACGATTTGGATAATTAAGGACATAGGATATTGGTACACACATATCCGGATTACTCATCATTGCCAAACTTGCCCCATCATTGTAATTAACGATACCGTGAATAATTGACTGCGGATGAACAATAATTTTGATATTATTTTTAGAAATTGGAAAAAAATAATAAGCTTCTATCATCTCCAATCCCTTATTCATCATGGTTGCAGAGTCTATTGATATTTTATTGCCCATTTGCCATTTAGGATGTTTTAAAGCTTCAGCTAATGTTATGTCGCGAAAATTTTTTGTTGAATTTAAAAATGGTCCACCCGATGCAGTTAAAATAATTTCAGAAATTTGCGCAAAATTTTCTTGTTCAAATATTTGAAAAATTGCGTTATGCTCCGAATCAATGGGAAAAATTTTTACATTATTTTTTTTGGCTAAACTTACCAGAAAATCACCAGCGCAAACTATCGCTTCTTTATTTGCCAAAGCAATATTTGAGCCAGCTTCAAGCGCTAAGTAAGTAGGATGCATTCCTGCTATTCCAACAATTGCCGATAACATTAAATCACATTTAATTTTAGCAACTTCCAATACCGCATCTTTGCCACTCAGAATTTGACAATTCTTAAGAGATGATAATTCGGATTTTAAATCTTGATAATATTTTTCTTCAGCAATTACCACGAATTCTGGCTTTAAATCTAAAGCTTGCTTAGCAAGTAATTGAAAATTATTTTGCGCTACTAAGGTTTGGACTTTAAATTTTTGCGATTGATTTAACTGATTTTTAATAACGTTAATAGCGCTCTTGCCAATTGATCCTGTCGATCCAAATATTGATATTTTTTTATATTCACTTTTGTGATTTGTCATTATCTTTTATTAACTATTATTTTCATTATTTGCCAAGGTTTTTAATCTGTTTTATTATATTTATTTTGCTCAATATTGATAAGTTCATTTATTCGCATAGCCCTTTCTTGCGTGTCATCAATTGCAAAAATTATTTCTGGAACCGATCTTAACATTACTTTTTTTGCTAATTCAAAACGTAAATGCCAAATTGCTTCATTAAGATTTTTTATAATTTTTTGGTGATTTTTTGCATCGCCTCCAAAAATATCAACAAAAATTTTAACATTTTTCATGTCAGGACTTACGTCAGCTTGAACTATCGATATCAATGATCCAGATATATTTGACAAGCCTTCGCGGATAAAAATATCTGCCATATTGCGCTTAATATTTTCACCAATTTGCAATTGTCTTTGCGATTTATTTGGAAAATTATTGCTTTTATTAGCCATGATTTAGTAGCGTTTATATTGATGAATTCCGCGCATCGTTATGTTAAAAGTGCATAATTTAATTGATCGCGTATTTAAAATATTAGAATGACGGACATCAGCAGTCAATAGCTTTTGTTCCTCTTTACTGTAGACTAAATACTGATAATCGGTTTGATTGTATGGATGATTAGCAAAATACATTTCAGTTTCAACCTTGCCAAATTTTTCGTGATAAATATTGAAATTAATATGCGGAGCTCTGCCCGAAGAAGCACCTGGCATTATCGTAATAAAGTGATAATTACCAAGATTATCGGTAATTGCACGACCTGACATGTTAAAAAATTTATCAATATATTCGCTATTTTCTTCGAGAAGTGTATGATATTTTCCTGCTGAATTAGTTTGCCATATCTCGACAACTGCTCCGCTAATTGGAACTCCAAATGAATCATTAACAGATCCTTGAATAAAAATAATTTCACCAAATGCGCGATAAAAAGATCCAGCTTTTTTTGCTAAATTATTACTGCTTACAAAAATATCAGGCATCGATAAATCAGCAGAGAAAAATCGTGAAGGCGTTGGCGTTCTTGGTGTGAAGGCAGATGGTTGTTCGATAGCTATTTTATTTTGCGCTTGATCTTTTGGTAATTCATATTGCGGAAATTTATCAGCTGGACGTTCTTCGTTAGAATAACTTTCCTTGGTACTATTTTGCACAGCATAATTGCCAATTTCCTGTGCGTAAACGCATGGAATAATTAGATTTGTAAATAATATATAAGTTATGCAAAAAAAATAGTTTTTCATAGTTAATATTAAAATTATTATAAAAACTTATGTTTTAAAATATTTTAATTACTTTTAATTTAGACTTTTGGCAAGGTTACTCCGGTTTGCTTCATATATTTTCCTAATCGAGTTTTATATGAAACATCGCATTGCTGATCACCTTTGAAAAATAGGAACTGACAAGCTCCTTCAAATGCATAAATTTTTGCAGGAAGTGGAGTTGTATTTGAAAATTCTAATGTAACATGACCTTCCCAACCAGGTTCAAGTGGCGTAACATTAACGATGATTCCGCATCGCGCATAGGTTGATTTACCTACGCAAATAACCAATACATCTTCAGGAATACGAAAATATTCTACGGTTCTTGCTAAAGCAAAACTATTTGGAGGAATTACGCAAATGTCAGTTGTGCGATCGACAAAACTTGTTTCTGAAAAATTTTTCGGATCAACAATCGCCGAATCAATATTTGTAAATATTTTAAATTCATTAGAAACTCGCGCATCATAACCATAGGACGAATTGCCATATGAAATTATTTTTGCACCATTTTCGTTATTACGAATTTGATGGTCTATAAAAGGCTCAATCATGCCTTGACTTGCAACTAATTTTGCAATTGATTTATCTGAAAGAATTGTCATTTTTATTAAAAATTTTTGTAGAAATTAAATTTATTCTTGCTAGAAATAATAATAATCTTTTAAAACTCAAATAGTCAAAAAATATTTCATTTCTTTGCGATATTTTTTTTAACTAACCACTAATTTTTTATTTTGTGCACGATATTTCATATCTAAACGACATTTTGATTTTACTCTTTGCGTCAGTTATTGTCGTGATTATTTTTCGGCAAATTGGTTTGAGTCCAGCACTGGGATATCTTATCGCTGGGGCATTAATTGGACCTTTTGGGTTACAATTTGTCGAAAGTGCTCAATCCACAAGATCAATCGCTGAATTAGGAATTGTCTTCATGCTTTTTGCAATTGGTTTGGAGTTAACCTTTGCTCGACTTACGACAATTCGTAAATATGTTTTTGGCTTTGGAAGTGCTCAGGTAATTGTTACGACTGGATTAATTACTTTTATTACAAATTATTTTTTTAATATTCCCATCGAAGGAGCGCTAGTTATAAGTTGCGCATTAGCAATGTCTTCAACGGCGATTGTAATGCAAGTCATCGCTGAAAATGGTGAACAATCTACAAGAGTTGGTAGATTAACATTTTCGATTTTACTAATGCAGGATTTAGCGGTTATTCCGATTTTAGTTTTATTACCCTTACTGGCAAAATCGAATCTTAATGTTTTAAATGCCTTGGGTGGAGCGTTGATCAATGCTATTATTGCCTTGGTAATAATTTATGCGATTGGCAGATTATTACTTAAACCCTTCTTTCGAATAATTGCCCATACTCAAAATGAGGTACTTTTTTTAAGTTTTACCTTGATGATAATTTTAGGTTCCGCATTGCTTTGTCATAAACTTGGATTATCTTTCGCGCTTGGAGCATTTATTGCAGGATTGATGGTTGCCGAAACGGAATTTCGTTATCGCGTTGAAGATGAAATTCTTTCTTTAAAATCATTATTGATGGGATTATTTTTCATGACCATTGGCATGTCATTTGATTCTGATTTATTAATTCATTCATTAATTCCTATCACTGCAATTACCTTTTCGCTGATAATTTTTAAAGCATTGGTAATTTTAATTTTATGTCGAATTTTTCGTTTTCCATTTGCTCCTTCAGTCCATACTGGACTGCTTCTTGCGCAAGGTGGAGAATTTTCTTTTGTAGTGCTTTTAGTGGCAGTTGAAAATAAATTACTTTCTGATGATTTATCGCAAATCTTAATGACAGCGGTAACTTTTTCAATGGCTCTAACGCCAGTATTAGCAAGTATTGGTCGAAAAATTAAAGGACAAATTTATATCAAAGAAATTCTTCGTGATAATAAATTAAAACGCGAAATTGGCGATGTCAGTAAGCATGTGATAGTCATTGGTTTTTCGAAGGTTGGCAGAATTACCGCTTACATTTTACGCAAAAGAAAAATTAACTATCTAATACTTGAAAATAATCACCGGATTGTTCGCATCGAAAAAAATAATGGCTTTAATATTTACTACGGAGATGCGATGAATATTGAAATTTTAAATTATATCGGCACAGCCAAAGCTGAATCTGTTGTTGTTGCTCTTGATGATGAAATTGCCTGTATAAAAGTAACGCGCTTTATTCATCAAAATTTTCCAACAGTTGCGGTAATTACTAAATCCGAATCTTTTAACAATACCGATCGTTTCCGTAAAGTTGGAGCGAGTTATGTAGTTTCAAAAAATCTTGAAACTGGCTTACAACTCAGCCATGCAGCACTTTCTTCAGTTGGAGTTAATAGTCAAGAAGTTGCAACAATCATCAACTCCTTTCGCGACATCAATAACGATGCTCTAAAAGATTTAATTTTATTCAATGAAGATGAAGAAAATGAGAAAGAACAAAATAAAAATTTACGCAATAATCAAGCGAATGCAAATTTGAAAAATGATGATAAAGAAAGTTTTAGTGATGATTAAATTAATTTACTTATAACAAATTAATTTGTGAAAATAATTTCGTAAATTTAATGCTAGAAATTACGTAAGTAATTTCGGGAATTTAATGCTAGAAATTACGTAAGTAATTTCGGGAATTTA
>CAILUF010000248.1 GCA_903837365.1 uncultured Alphaproteobacteria bacterium
GCAAATATTCCCTTCAACTTCAAAGGAAATTTAGTTGATTTAATTGCCAAATTTCAAAATGATTATTATTGGCTTGATGATAATTCCAAACAGGTGAACGTCAATAATTATGAAAAAACACAATCTAATTATAAAACTGAATTGTCCTTAAATTGGCGATTACCAATGGTTCGTAAATCAAAATCAAATACTTTGATGATTGAACCAATGGCAAGTTTAGTTTCAACTGGAAATAAAAAAACATTTAACAAATTACCTAATGAGGATGGCAATAATAGCGAATTGAGTTTCAGCAATTTATTTATTGCTGATCGGATAGCTGGATATGATCGAAATGAAACGGGTGAAAGAGTGAGCTACGGTGCACGTACTTCTTTTTTCAATAAGTTTGGTGAATTTGGTTTATTTGCAGGGCAAAGTTTGCGATTAACTAATTCGACTCAAGATGTTGATATTAAAGGATTTGCCGATAATAACAAATCAAATATTGTTGGGCAAGCTTTGTATAAAGCAAAAAAATATTTTTCAATGCTTTATTTGTTTCAGCTTAATGAATCTAACTATAGTAATGAAGTAAATCAGTTGAGTAGTACCTTAACTTTTGAAAGATTTTCAGTAACTGGAGATTACTTATTGATAAAAAAAACTTCGCAAAATTTAAATCAAAAAGAACAAATCTCGTTTAATACTATTTTAAATTTAAATAAACAATGGAAAGTAAAATTATTCGCCAATCATGATTTAGCGCTATCAAGAACGTTATCGCGAGGAATAAGTTTTTATCGCGATGGGTGTTGTACAATTTTTGGTTTTTCTATTTCTGAAAATAATCCCAGTAATTTAACCAAACCACAAAAAACTTTTAACCTTAATCTTTCCTTTAAAAATTTGTAGATATATTCTAAAAAAAGAAATCTTAAAAATTTTTTAACCTTAAATAAAAATTTATGACTAAAATTATAACCGATGCTTCATTTAAAAATGAAATTTCAAATTCTACAAAACCAGTTTTGGTTGATTTCTGGGCTCCTTGGTGCGGACCTTGTCGTCAACTATCACCAGTCATCGACGAATTGGCTAATGACATGGCAAATGAAATTGAAATTTTCAAATGCAATGTTGATGATAATCCCGAAATGCCTTCGCAATTTATGGTTAGAGGAATTCCGTCTTTGATGATTTTTAAAGATGGAAAACTAGCTGACAGTAAGGTTGGAGCTCTTCCAAAACATGCCTTAATTGAATGGATTAAAAAAACTATTGCATAAAATTGAGTCAGCAAATTCTAGAAAATTTTATTGATCATCAACATAAGATTTTAAAAAATTCTTGGATTTTTGCTTTGCAAGAATTGGCATTATTTTGTGATTGTAAAATAATTAAAATTGGCTGTGAGTTAGAATTTTACTTACTAGATCAAAATCTAGAAATTGCTAATTCCTCGCTTGTTGATAATTTTATTTTTGAGCTAAAAAAAATTAATTTTTTATTAGAAATTTGCGAGGTAAAAAAAGAGTGTGGCCAATCGCAAATCGAAATCGCAACAATTGTATATGATGATTTAGAAAAGCTATGCGAAGATCTTGATTGTATAAAAAAATTAATTTTTGAAATTTCACAAAAACTTAATTCATCGCCATCTTTCAAAGGGCAGGTCGTTGATAATGATTGCGGAAATTCATTGCAATTTAATATTTCATTAAGTGATTCATTAACTAAAAATATATTCTTCAAAAATTCAAAATTAATAAATTTATTTTCATCATTATTACTTGATTATACTGATGAAATGCTTTATTTGCTAGCACCAAATCCCGATGATTATCGTCGATTCGATAGTAAAATTAATAAAAAACTTTTTGATTTGGGAAAATTTTGTGCACCTATAAATTTAAGTTTTGGCAATGATAATCGTAGTTGTGCGATAAGAATTCCAAAATGTGATAATAAGCAAAATACTAGAATTGAATATCGAATCGCTAGTGCTTCAACAAATCATTGGTTGGGTTTATCGGCTATTTTAATAGCTTTAGCGCAGGTAAAACATCAAAAAAATTTATATCCACAAATTTTTGGAAATGCCTTTGATGAAATTTATGATATAAAAAACTTTATTAAAAATTTTCAATTAGCCAAAGAAAAATTCCTCAATAATGAAAATATAATATTTAACTATTTTAAAGATATTATAAACAATTAAACAAAAAACTTCAAATATAACTAAATATAATTAATTACGATCAATCACGATTAATTATAATCTGTTTTTAGAAAATATAATCCGTACGCTGGTGCATTTGGTCCTGATTTTACACGATTACGAGCATATAATATTTCATTAATTTGCTCGGCATTAAATTTACCAATTCCTACATAATAAAGGGTTCCAACAATATTTCTGACCATGTGATGTAGGAAAGATTTTGCAGAAATTTCAATAATAATTTTTTGATTATTGGCAGAAAAAATTATATCATTAATGGTTCTAATCGATGTCTTGGATTGACATTCTGAGTCGCGAAAAGAAGTGAAGTCATGTTGACCAATTAAATATTTTGAAGCGGTAATCATTGCTTCAATGTCAAGTTGATTGGGGATATGCCAAGCGCGAAATTTATCAAGTGCTAAGGCTGAACTGCGATTAATAATCTCATAGCGATAATAACGCGTTAGAGCGCTAAAACGTGCGTGGAAATTTTCATCAACTAATTGACAATTTAGAACCACAATTGCTTCATTGTTTAATCGTAAAAAATGATTTAATCCTGCGCAAATTTGATAGGAAGAAAAAGACTTAGTTAAATTAAAATGAATTGTTTGATTTATGGCATGAACTCCAGCATCGGTTCTTCCCGAAGGTGTAATTTCAGTATCTTGAAGACTGAGTTGACGAATCGCAATTAGCAAAGATCCTTCAATGGTTTTTAAATTATTATGATTTTGCTTTTGAAAACCAAAATAATTTGTTCCGTCATATTCAATATCAAGCCGATATCTTTGCGTAAGGACACTGTCAATTTTTAATGAATCAAAAGAAAATCCAAGTTTATTTTGCATAGTTATTTTAAATATTTTTTTGTCATATTTATAAAATTAATTATTCCATTCTTCAAATCGAGCTATGTTTTTGTAAATTGAATTTTTAGTATTTTGATTAGCACTAAAAGGTTTATTATCGAGGAAGAATTTAGTAAATAATTCTTCTAGATTTTTTTGGGTATTATTTAATAAATCGATGACTGTAATTTTGGAATCAATTATTTCGTGAATATTTTTTTCTTCTTTTAGCGATAGATGCCAATAATTTAAACCAGTAATTTGTTCAATAGAACAAAATCCTTTTTTAACCAGTAATAGTGCACTTAGAGTTAATTGCATCTCATTACCCAAAATGACTGATTTTTTGGATGGAGGAAGACCGGTTTTATAATCAAAAATAGTGAAGTTTTTATTTGGATCAATGATGATGCGATCAATTTTGCCGATAATTTCAATATCATAAATCATTGAATGAATTTGAGTTTCAACAAAATTTTGACAATTTGAAAATTCAGTATTTTTTAGCAAAAAATTATTAAATATTTTTTCAAATCTTGCAAACCAAGTGTATTTTGATTCTTGATTATTAAGGTATAATTTAAAAATTTCACTAAATTTATTTCGATTAAAATTATCAGCTATGAAAAGCTCTAAAGCCTTATGAACAAAGCTTCCAAATTCACGATTACTTGGTTGATAATCGAGACAATTAAGTTCATTTATTTTTAAAATTTTTTCAGCATAAAAACTATATGGATCATTTTGTAATTTTGAAATTGATGTAATGCTAAGTTTGCGGGGAATGATTTCCTTAGGAACATAAGGTGATGGTATTTTATATTGAACGGGTTTTATTTCTAAAAAATTTTCAGAAAAACTTTCTTGAATAACTGACTTATCAAGATTTATTTTTTTTATTAAAGTTTTAAACTTTTGTAAAAAAGGTGAAGCAATTCGAATATCGCTAGAATTAGTAATAGAACGTGATAAAACGATTTTTTTATTTCCTAAATAATGGCAAAAATCAAAAGCATTTTGACCAATTTTTTTACTTTGTCGATCAATACCCAAATCGCGCGAAATTTGTTTTCCAAGCCAATTATCTTCAAGGATTTGCGGAAAATCACCGTAATTTAATCCGCATATAAAAATTAAATCAAAATTTAGTAACCTAGCTTCTATGTTGGATAAAACTTTAACCAAGCATTTTGAGTTTGAATCCATAAAATACGGGATTTGAGAGCATAGAAATTCAAATTCATTAGCACTTTCAATTTGATAATTTAAATGTCGTAAGCTTGAAAAAAATAAAGTAATTTCTTCGCTAGCTTTATTGTTATTTACTAAAATATTCCATGATTTCTTGGTTAATTTTTCAACAGTATTTATTAATTCATCAATGGTATTATTTTGCGGTAAAGCTTGTAAAAATTTGTTAAATAATTCACTTATTTCAATATTATTTTTGCAGAATTCAATAATACCTTTAAGTCCGCTAAATTCGCGACTCTGGCGTAATATTTCTATTTCAAATTTTGCGGTAAAATTATCGTCAAAAAAATTGAATAAATTATCTTTAAATATCGAAAGCAATTGCCAAGAATTAAAATCACTTTCACTTAATTTAAGAATCTTTAAAATAAAAATAATTAGTTCATTATTAACTAAATTTAATGAGCTTGAGTTAAAATAGTTAATTCCTAACTGTTTTAGTTTAAGCTCAATTATTTTTGTCAACTCAGAATTATTATTAATAATTGCAATATTCTTATAAAAATTTTGATTTTTTGCTATAATTTCAACAATTAATTCTGACTCTTTTAAGTTATTTTGTGCTTCAATAATGATAAAATTCTCAATAATATCTTTGCTTATCTCGACAATTTTTTTATGGTTTGGAAAGCTTTGCCATGAAATAGTTTCGCTACTTGATTTTGTAAGCTCTGCAATGAAATCATTACGACAATCTGGTGCTAAAATTTTATCAGCATATCTTAAATCTTTTACTTTATCTGCGCTAATTTCTATAAAATTAAAAAGTTGATTATTAAAAAATTGCGGATGATTGGTAGTAAGATTTTTACTATCATTAATTTTTGTGAAATTGTTAAAAATCACAAAGCTATTATTTTTTTGGGCAATGGTTTTGATTAATTTTTTTGCACAATTCAAACTTCCGGTAGATCCAGCGATAATTATGGTTTTATTGCTATTTTTTCTTTGCAAAATTTCTTGATATTTATCAATGATAAAATTTTGATATGCGCTCGAAAAATATAAATTATTTTTTATTAAACTTGTTTTTGTTTGCGTGTAAAAATCTTTAATAAAGTCTAGAGTAATCTGGCGATGAAGGGCTAGATTGATATCATCAATTGCTTCAATTTTATTAAAATTAATTTGCTCAAACTCAATTTCATCAAAGAGCTCTTGAAGTTTGATGGCAATTTTACAAGATTGTTCAAAATTTATTTTACCAAAAATATCTAATTTTCTAATTTGGTTACTTATAAAAAAAATCGCTTCAAGATTATCCATTTTTTTGGCAGTAAGTAAATCTGTGAAAAATTCCTCGTCACTTTCATCTATAAATTCACTAAAATCTTCAATGGCAATATCTGCTAATGCTTTAATTTGCGGTAATATTGCGCAGTAATTATTTGCACTAAAAATATTTTTTAGTTCACTGCTTGCTCTGCGACTTGGTAAAATTATTTTTACTTGCTGTAAATCAGAAAAACTTAAGCTTAGCCATTGATGTAAAGACTCTAGAAAATTATAGTTGCATGGAATATTAAAAATATTATTTGCCATTGATTTGTGACGTTAAAAAGTTTGTTGCAAATTTTAAAAAGTTTGTTGCAATTTATTTTATGAAAAATAAAATTTACAAAGATTTTTATGAAGTTTTTTTTAATTACCATTCTTTTTAATTAATTTAATTAAAATTTGTTAATTTTAAAAAATTGTTTTCTAAAAATTTTAACTATTGTCGCTAAAATGACATTAAATCACAAAATATTTTGATGAAAATAATTGTTCTTGGCGCTGGTGTCATAGGTGTATCTAGTGCATATTATCTTGCTAGTCAAGGTCATGAAGTTGTAGTTATTGACAAAAACAAATCCTGCGGATTGGATTGCTCATATGCCAATGGTGGACAACTTAGCTATTCACATATTACCACTTGGGCTTCAGAAATATCCTTTCAAAATTTCCTTCATACTTTTTTTTCAAAAAATTCTTACTCATCATTTAATCGTTTTAATCCAGAAACTATTTCTTGGCTTTATAAATTTTATAAAAATTCTAACAATTCAATAGCTCGCCAGAATAGTCAAAAATTATACAAAATCGCAAGTTATAGTCGTTACTTAATAACCAAACTTCTTGATATTGAAGATTTTGATTTTGCTTACACTACCAAGGGTATTCTTCATATTTATCGTAATAAATCCACCATGGATAAAGCGATAAATAATTTACGAAAACTTGATATTAGCGGAATACGTCCGCTGATTTATAGCGCAGATCAATGCGTTGAACATGAGCCAAATTTAATTAAAGCTTTGGATGAAAAAAAATTGGCAGGAGGAATTTTATTTAGCGATGATGCCTTGGGCAATGCTTATAGTTTTACCGTCAACCTTGAAAAAATATGTCGTGAAAAATATGGGGTTAAATTCATATACGAAACTGAAGTAAAAAATCTCCTCACAAATTTTAAAAAAATTACCGCAGTCAATACATTTCACGAAGTATTTAACGCTGATGCATATGTTTACGCTCTTGGTTATCATGGCGATAAGTTGCTTAAAGGTATTAACATTAACACCGATATTTATCCAATTAAGGGCTATAGTCTAACTACAAAATGTAATGCGGAATTTATCGCTCCTTCCCAAGCTATTACTGATGTTGAAAATAAAATTGTCTATAGTCGTTTGGGTGATATTTTTCGAGTTGCAGGAATTGCTGAATTTGGTGCTAATGCGCAAATGAACAAAAATCATTTGCGTTATATTAATGAAAATATGATTACAACATTTGCCAATTATGGTAATATTGAAACTGCTACGCAGTGGTCTGGTATCAGGCCATTTCGCCCTAACTCGCTACCATTAATTTGTAATGTCCAAAAATATCCTAATTTATATTTAAATACCGGTCATGGATCACTTGGCTGGACTTTAGCTCTTGCTTCAGCAAAAATTTTAAGTGATATCGTAGATAATAAATTAAGCCAAGAATTTGATTTTTTGGCCCATGAAAATATTACTATTTAAAAATCAAAATCATTAAATTTTTTTTTGGTAAAATCGCTTTGTGCGATCATCTGTGAATAACGTTTTACATCACGAGCTAAATGAAGCGATCCACATATTATCACTCGACAAGCTTTGTTATCAACGATTTGCGAGATATATTGCAATGAGTCAATTAGGTCATCAAAACCTTTTATTTCTTTATCAAATTTTTTAGCAATTTGGCAAATTATTTCTGGATCTTCAGCGTAAGGTTCGCCATTAACTCTTACGGCAATTAGTTGCGCAATATTTTGGAATTTGTTTACAAATCTCTCTTTGCATTTACCTCGACTAAATCCACAAATTATAAAATTTTGTTTGTGATCATTTTGTTCTTTTAGCCAAGTCGCTAGGCTATATGCTCCTCCTTCATTATGCGCTCCGTCAATCCATATTTCACTTTCTAAATTAATTAAAATTTTATTGAGATTATTTTCAACTTTCTCAAGTCTACTAGGCCAATTAACGCTTGAAATCGCTTGCCTTACGGCATTCTCGGTAATGTTAAAATTTTTAATTTTTAATGCGCAAGTAATTGCGCAAGCGAAATTAATATATTGATGAGAACCTGCAAGGGAAGGCTTGGGGAGATTTTCAAAAAAAACATTATCACCATAATAATCAAATTCTTTAGTGTCTTCATCCATTAATACCATGTACTCATCATCGTAAAAATAACTGTCAATTTTTTGATCATCGGCAAGAATTTTAATAATATTTTTTGCTGAATTTGATTGCGATGCAACAATTAAGGGAACTTGTGGACGCATTATCATTGCTTTCTCCAGGGCAATACGCTCAATATTGTTGCCCAAATATTCAGTATGATCGTAAGAAATTGGCGTGATAATACTGGCCAATTTATTTTCGACAATGTTGGTTGCGTCAATTCTTCCACCCATTCCGCATTCTAGAATGACAATGTCTGCTTTAGTTTTAGCAAAAGCTAAAAATGCTCCAATCGTAAAACTTTCCATGAAAGTTAAATTGATATCTGTGCAAGCTAATCTTGTTTCATCCATAACTTCATAAAGAAAATTATCGGAAATTTTTTCGCCATTGAGATTGATTCTTTCATTGCAATGATGAAGGTGAGGGGAGGTATAGAGATGGGCATTATATCCTGCGCAGGAAAAAATTTTTGCCAATAAAGATGAGGTTGAACCTTTGCCATTAGTTCCTGCAACGTGTATCACGGGAGCCATTTTTTGATGAGGATTACCAAGTCGTGATAAAACTATATTCATCCTTTCAAAAACAGTTTCAAAATCAACTTGTCTTTTACCAAGTGTTGCAGGTATTGGCCAATGAGGTAAATAAACCATTTCTAAATAAAAATTAAAATTTAAAGTTCTTCAAAAAAACTTAACATAAAATTAATTGAAAAATTTTTTAATTAAAACAACAAAAATAATTTTTGTAATTATTGGCTATTTTTTCAGCATTGAAAGCCATGCGCAATATATTGATTCAAGAAAATATCGCGATAATAAGCCCTTCATTACTGCGGAAGGTTTTATTAATTTTTCTTCCACAAATCATCATCAAACTAATGCTTATGAATCAAAAACTCTAAGCGATGGAATTTCTAGAAATCGCCTCAGCTCTTCTAATTATTCAATTGGTAATGATTCACAAATATTTTTAAAATCAGCAATTAAGAATAATCAAAATCAAAAATTTGGCGCAATTGCTAAATTAGAAT
Organism: uncultured Alphaproteobacteria bacterium; assembly: GCA_903837365.1. GTDB lineage: Bacteria > Pseudomonadota > Alphaproteobacteria > Rickettsiales > UBA1997 > CAILUF01. The sequence goes on from CAILUF010000248.1 coordinate 9,052, forward strand.
TTAATTTTTCTAGTGATCGAATCAAGGAAAATCCTAATCTCGACCAAGTTTTTTTATTTGCTGAAAATGATTTTGGTAAATTTGAAATTGGTAATAATCAGCCAGTTAATCAAAAAATGAAATATGGTCCAGCTCGCTTTGCACGAGGATCAGGTGGAATTAATGGTAAATATTTGCAATATGTAAATTTACCAATGTTGTCCTCATCTAACAATGCCAATCCTGCGTTTTGCGATCCTTCTGTAAGTTTGTCATGCGCTAATGTCAAATTACCGCGATTCATTACCCTAGCGCAATCGCCAATTGGTCATGGTGGATATGCTAAAAGCTTTTATCGTCGAGGAATCGCCAATGATTATAATCCCAATAATCGCGATTATTCTGCATATTCGCGAAGTAATTATCGAGCATTCAAGGATGATAGTTATGATGGTATCGAGGATTCTACTAAGATTAGCTACTATTCACCAAAAATTAATGGTTTACAATTAGGTTTAAGTTATAGTCCTGATTCTGCGCAAAATGGCGTTACTGCTAATACCGCAACTGATATTGATTATTTTCGTTTAAAAAATATTTTTGCATTTGGTGCAAATTATGTCGAAGATTTTGATAATCTTACATTGGCAATTTCTGCTACTGCGGAGAAAGCTCAAATCAAAAATTCTCAATCAATTAATTCAGGTCAAAGACAAGATCTTTTAGCTTATGATGCTGGATTTGCTTTAAGTTATTTTGGATTTAAACTTGGTGCATCATATGGAAATTGGGGAAAATCAATGCAAGCTAAAAGCGGAAATTATTCTTGTCAATATCAAGCAAATGTTAATATTTCTTCACAAGATTGCACAAATAATATTAAAAAATTTAGAAATCCTTATTATTACACATTTGGTGTTGCCTATCAGTTTGCAGGACTATCAACAAGCATCTCGACATTAAATTCTAATTTTCAAAATAATCGTTTTCGGGCTTTATCGCTTGGACTTGATTATAAATATTCAAAAAATCTTTTGCCATATTTTGAATACACAAAATTTGCATTTTTGGTTGATCAACCGCAAGGTTTAAATTTACTAAATCAAGCAAGTCTTGACAATAATTCTAGACAGCTTAAAAACAACCAAGGTCATATTTTTTTAATCGGAATTCTATATTCATTCTAATTCATGAGCAGTGTTGCAGCCCTAGATTCATTTATGTTACCATTGAAACAGATCCTCGAGCGCGATGGTGTCAATGAGGTTTCAATTAACCGTCCTTATGAGGTGTGGATTGAATTCAAGGGAGATATGATTCGTGAAGAATTGCCATCTTTTGATTTCGAACATTTAAAATCGATGAGTCGATTAGTTGCGCAAGCAACTGAGCAAAGGCTTAGCGAAGAAGAACCGCTTCTTTCGGCAACATTGCCAAATGGTTATCGTATTCAAATTGTTTTTCCTCCGGCATGTGAACAAGGTTGTGTCGTGATATCGATTCGTAAACCTGCTGTTTTAAAATGGACCTTAGAGGATTATGACAAAATGGGGATGTTTGATGCAACTTCAGTAGGTGAAATTGAAGATAAAAACTCACTGATTTTAACGAAGTTACTTCAGCTTAATCGCATAAAAGAATTTCTTCAGCGTTGCGTATTATATAAAAAAAATATTATTATTTCGGGTGGAACATCAACTGGTAAAACAACATTTACCAATGCAGTAATCCGGGCTATTCCTCATGAAGAAAGATTAATCACTGTTGAAGATGCGCGTGAAATTGATTTATCATCTCATCCTAACCGCGTTCATTTGATTGCTTCAAAAGGTGGACAAGGTAGATCGAAAGTTACAACGCAAGATTTAATTGAAGCTTGCTTACGTCTTCGTCCCGAAAGAATTATCGTTGGAGAATTACGTGGAACCGAAGCTTTTTCTTTTTTGCGTGCAATTAATACGGGTCATCCAGGATCGATTTCAACACTTCACGCCGATACACCTTTAATGGCAATTGAGCAATTAAAAATGATGGTAATGCAAGCTGGACTTGGTATGACACCCTCAGAAATTACTTCTTATATTCGCAATGTTGTTGACGTAATTGTCCAATTAAAGCGCGGAAATAAAGGAAGAAGATATATTTCTGAAGTTTATTTTCGTCCATTGCATGATCCGAGTTTAAAAAATAAAACTGAATAAATTATGTTTAATAATAATTTTTTTATAAAGAAAAATAATTTTCTAAAACTTTCAGAAGTTTTAAATATAACTAATTCAAAGTTAATTAAAGATGCTAATCTTGATCAACAAATAATTGGTATTGAAACGCTAGAGAAATCTGAGTCTAAGCAAATTAGCTTTTTATCTTCAGTGCAATATTTAGATCAATTGCCAATTACCAAAGCTGGTTTTTGTTTTATTGAAGAAAAATATTATAACAGGCTTAATGCTCAAACTCTAGGATTGGTAAATGCCAATCCATATTTTGCCTATGCGCAAATTGCTCAAGAATTTTATCAAGAAATTATTCCAGAATTTTCTAAAACCACTATTCATCCGCAAGCAAAAATTGGCAAAAATTGTAATATTTCACCATCCGCAATTATTGGTAAAAATGTTAATATTGGCGATAATTGTTTTATTAGCGCTAACGCGGTAATATTAGATGGCTGTAGCATTGGCAATAATTGTCAAATTCATTCTAATGTAACAATTGCATTTAGTGAAATTGGCAATAATTGTATAATTCATGCAGGTGTTAAAATTGGACAAGATGGATTTGGTTTTGTAAATCACGCTGGAATCAATCATAAAATTATTCAACTGGGAATTGTTAAAATTGGTAATGATGTTGAAATCGGTGCTAATACTTGTATCGATCGCGGAGCGTTAATCGATACCACTATTGAAGATCAAGTCAAAATCGATAATCTCTGCCAAATCGCCCATAATGTTATAATTGGCAAAGGAACCGTTATGGCTGGATGTTCGGCGATTGCAGGAAGCGCAAGGATTGGAAATTATTGCCAGATCGGAGGTGGATGTTGTATAAATGGTCATATAAAAATTGGCAATATGGTAAAAATTGCCGGAATGTCTGGCGTAATGCGAGACGTTGAAGATAAGCAAATCATTGCTGGAATTCCAGCATTGCCGATTAAAAAATGGCATAAAATTAATGCCACAATTGTTAATTTAATTGAAAAGAAATTTTAAATTATGATCAAGTTTGTGGCAATGATGATTTTATCGCTTATCATTACGCAAATACTTCATTTGCTTTTTAGTGAGGAAACGGCAGGTTTAAAAAAACGCGAAGAAAAAGTTTTTAAAGTAATTCTTAATCAGGGTGTTATTGGCTGTATTTCTCAAGAAAAATTTGACAATGTGCAAAATTTATATACGCAAAATAATCAAAGCGAAATTAAAAAAATTCTTAATAGTAAAGATTGTTTTATTTTTAATAAAGGTGAGGAGTTCACGGGTTTGGACAATTATTGCAACGAAGATAGCAAGCTTACCGATAGTTATATTTTTGGCTCTAAAAAATTTATGTTAACCAAGATAATATTGCCTTGCTTTGCTTTTAAAAATGATTAAATGCAAAGAGATGATTTAAATTTGCTGATGCAACTTTAGAAAAATACTTAAAGTTTATTACTTTCTCTTAACACCTAATAATTCGCAATCGGCATCAACCATCATTCTTACCAATTGTTTAAAATTAACTTTAGGTTTCCAACCAAGTTTTTCTTTTGCTTTTGAAGCATCGCCAATTAACAAATCAACTTCAGCTGGACGAAAATATTTTTCACTAATTTCAACATATTTTTTCCAATCAAGACCAGCATATTCGAAAGCTTCATCAAGAAAATCTTTAACAGAGTATGTCTCGCCTGTGGCAATAACATAATCATCGGCAATATCTTGTTGAAGCATCAGCCACATTGCCTCAATGTAATCTCCAGCAAAACCCCAATCTCGCTTCGCGTCAAGATTTCCTAAATAAAGTTTGTTAGTTTTTTTGGCAAGAATTTCTGCGAGAGTATGTGTGATTTTTCTGGTTACGAAGGTTTGACCGCGTCGCGGTGATTCATGGTTAAATAAAATTCCGCTACATGCAAATAAACCATAACTTTCACGAAAATTTACGGTTAACCAATGGCTATATAATTTTGCACAAGCATATGGACTGCGAGGATAAAATGGAGTTGTTTCCAATTGAGGAATCGCTTGAACTTTTCCAAACATTTCGCTTGACGATGCTTGATAAAACTTAGTTTTAATACGTGTATCACGAATAGCATCAAGTAACCTACAAGTTCCTGTGGCATCAATATCGGTAGTATATTCAGGGATATCAAAGCTAACCTTAACATGGCTTTGCGCTCCTAGATTATAAATTTCATCGGGAACAATTTTTTCAAGTAAACGCGAAATTGATGAAGAATCAGAGAGATCGCCATAATGCAGAAATAATTTTTTGTTAATAATTTCTGGATCGTTAAAAAGATGATCAATTCGTGAAGTATTGAAGCTACTTGAGCGGCGAATAATCCCATGAACTTGATAATTTTTGCTCAAAAGAAACTCTGTTAAATATGAACCATCTTGTCCAGTAATTCCAGTAATTAATGCTTTTTTTATTATCATATTTTTTATGAATTTATTTTTTTATTTATGGATTTAAATAAATTAAAATTTTTTAAAATTAACTTTCGAGAGCGAAAAAATATTCGCAATTTTTGAAAAGAATTTTTTGAATATTTGAGTAAAACGCAAGCCGATTCTATCCTTTGTTTCAATGAATTTAAGCTAGATTGATTATTGCCAGTATCTTGATTGAAAACCGCAACTAAATTAACCGGAAAGAATAAATATTTTTTATGACTTGCAATCGCCAAGTTTAACTCATAATCCATTGAGTAAAGATTATTCTCATTAAATTTAAAATTGTCAAATATTGATTTTCGATAATAAAAAGACTCGCCACTGGCAATGGGACAAAATTTTATTAGATTGCGAATATTGATTTTATATTGTGTTGCAAAATTAAATGAATAGGAATTGCCAATGCAATAATTATTAAAATAAATTACGTCAAAATTTTGACTAAGATTGAAGTAATAGCTAGCTTGATTAAAAAAATCTTTATACAAAATATCATCGCAACCTAAAAAGCCAATTAAATCTCCTTTAGCATGTTTAAGGGCAATGTTACGAGCGTTAGAAATCCCAAAATCTTTTTGTTTAATCCATTTGATAATATCAGGATTTTGTTGTTGATAATTTTCAATAATTTGCCAGGAATTATCCGTTGAAATACCATCCACTATGATCAATTCCTTGTTACTGTAGTTCTGGGAAAGAAATGATTCAATTGACGTTTTAAGGAATTTCTCACCATTATAAACCGTCATTATTACGCTAATTTTCAACACGAATTAATAAATTAATTAAAAATAATTGATGTTAACTATTTTAATAGAAAGATTTTTATTTTGCTAATAATTTTTCAATTACGCTAATTGGCAATAAAATATAATAACGACCTCGATTCGCCATATAGAAAGCTTTTTCCTCAGCTTCCTTGCCATTACCAAAGAAGATATCGCCACGAACAACTCCACGAATTGCTGAGCCAGTATCTTGTGAAACCATTAAACGATTAAAAGGTTGAGTATTGCCAGTTTTATTTTTTAATTTAGTTTCAACCCATAGTAGAGATCCGTATGGTAAAATTTCATCATCAATTGCCAAAGATCTTTCCGCTGTTAGTGGAACATTTTGTGCACCAATTACATATTCTCCATCAAATACTTTATAAAAAGTATAGGCATCATTGATATTCATAATTTCATCAGCTTTGTCAGGATTTTCTTTTAACCAATCTCTTACCGATGCAGAATTAGCAAGATTGCGCGGTATTAGTTTTTTTTCAACCATTGGATTGGCAATTGCTGTAAATGGATGATTATTTCTTCCTGCATATGAAAGTCTAATTTCTCGTGAATCATTTAATTTTACGCGCATTGATCCTTGAATATGAGCAAAAAATAAATCAACCTTGTCATCAACATAAAGTATTTCGAGCTTTTTATTTTTTAAAGCTCCTGCCTCAATATCAGCTCTAGTAAGATACTCTTCGGTAGCGGTAAGATTTTGTGGACGTGAGTAAACTGGATATCGATATTTATCGGTTTTAATTTTACTGCCATTGAGTAAAGGTTCAAAATATCCCGTAAATAATCCTTCATTTTCACCATGTCTATCGGAAATTTCAAAAGCACGAAACCAATTTTCAAAAAAATTACGAGTTTGTTTTGAACTTAGAGTACGAAGCACTTCGGCAATTTCACAAACATCGCGATAATCTCCAGCGGTTATATTGCCAAGTTGTGAGGCGATGACCGCGCTTTGATTCATTTTTGCAAATTTTCGACATGAATGACTAAATGCTAATAAAGCTTCCAAATGATTATCTGCTTGCCAATTTTTTAACTCTGAAAAATCAATTTCTTTGAGAACAATATTACTTTTAGATTTAATGGTTATTTTTTTTGAGAATAAACAGCCTGTAGTAAAAAACAAAGAAAAGATAATTAATAAACGCCAAGACATTGCTAATAAAATTTAAGTTAATATTTAATTTAAGAATTTTTTAAACGCCTTTTTTATTGATTGCAAAACAAATTTAATTTTTTTTGTAAAAATTTTACTAGTTTTTTTTAATGAAAATTTTTACAATAATTTTTTTAATAATCTTTTTAAATTATGTCTTTAAAATGTGGAATTGTTGGTTTGCCAAACGTTGGAAAATCAACCTTGTTTAATGCCTTAACTCAAACTGCTCAAGCACAGGCTGCTAATTATCCTTTTTGCACAATTGAACCAAATGTTGGTAGAGTCAATGTTCCTGATTTGCGATTAAATAAGCTTGCGCAAATCGCAGGATCAGCGCAATTAATTCCCGCTCAAATTGAATTTGTAGATATCGCTGGATTAGTTCGTGGAGCCAGTAAAGGCGAAGGTTTGGGCAATCAATTTTTATCACATATTCGCGAAGTTGATGCAATCATTAATGTCGTTAGATGTTTCGATGACGAAAATATAACTCACGTAGAAAATAGCGTTGATCCGCTTCGTGATATAGAATTAATTCAATTGGAATTAATTCTTGCCGATCTCGAAAGTCTTGAAAAAAGAATTCCAACTTTAGAAAAAAAATTAAAAACTGATAAGGAAGTTGAGGCGCAAATTGTTATCGCTAAAAGAGTTTTAGAAGTCTTAAAAATCGGTAAAACCGCGCGAAGCGTTGAAATAAAAAATGTTAATGAAGAAAAAATTTTAAAAAATTTACAATTAATTACTGCTAAACCGCAAATGTTTGTTTGTAATTTAAAAGAGCATGAATTATCCGGAAACCAATATTGGCAAGCAGTTGAGGAATTTGCAAAAAAAGAAAATTTTATGGCTTTAAAAATTTGTGCACAAATCGAAGCGGATGTTGCAAGTCTAGAAAATGAAAGTGAAAAACAGGAATTTTTACAGCAAATTGGTTTACAAGAAACCGGTTTATCGCAAATAATTCGAAGCTCTTATAACCTGCTTGAATTAATTTCATTTTTTACAGTTGGGCCAAAAGAATGTCACGCCTGGACTGTAAAAAAAGGCTCAAGCGCTCCAAAATCCGCAGGAGAAATTCATACTGATTTCGAAAAGGGATTTATTCGCGCTGAAACAATTGCCTATGAAGATTACATCGCATTAAAAGGTGAAGAAGGAGCAAAGAATGCCGGAAAATTGAGACTTGAAGGCAAGGAATACATCACTCAAGATGGCGATGTTTTTCATTTTAGATTTAATAATTAAATTAGATTTAGCAGTAAAAATATATTTAGTAGTTAAAAAAAATAAAAAATAAAAATATTAGTAAAAAAAGTTTTAATTTACATAAAACTAACAACAACGGTTAATTGTTTTATATTTCTGTAATTGCTGATTTTGTAAAAATTTTTTTTTACTTAAAATTTTATTTTGACAGTTTTTGTTTTTTTTATTATGCGAGGAAACATAGCTTTTGTAAGCTTTATCGCCATTTAAAAATTGGTAAGCTTCTCGTAAAAAATTATAAAATTTTTTCATTTTTCATTTTTATTTTAGTTTACTATTTTTAAGATTTATTTGATAAATTCTTTTCAGAGAACAAAGAATTATTATCCACAAAATTATTAAAAAGAACATTGCCAGAGTTGCTACGAGCTGTTGATTAAATATAACTTTTTTGGCAATATCTATTTGCATTTCATCGATGATAAAACCAGAATCTAAGCGCTGTTGCCATAATTTTGCAGTTGCTAAAAAACCAATTCTGCTATCATTGGAAAATATTTTTATAATTACTGCGCTACTGGTATTTATTGCGATAAACAGCAAGGGTAGGGCAGTTATCAGTGAATATTTCTTTTTGATTTTGTAAAGAATTACCGTTGCCAAACATAACGCAATACAGGCAAGTATTTGGTTGGACATTCCAAATAAAGGCCAAAGAATATTTACTCCGCCATTGGGATCAATTACCCCGATATATAAAAAATATCCCCAACAAAAAACAACTACAGCGCTAGAAAAAATCGCTAGTAAATTTGATTCATGAAATTTTTTATCACGAAATTTACAAATATCTTCAAACATAAATCTCGCAACTCTTGTACCGGCATCAAGTGTCGTTAGAATAAAAATCGCTTCAAACATTATTGCGAAATGATACCACATCGCTAACATATTTTCACCAAAAGCCGATGAAAGAATCTTAGCCATTCCAACCGCGAGTGACGGTGCTCCACCAGTTCTTGACATTAAACTATTTTCACCCATTTGTTTTGCTAAAATTTCCATATCAGCAAGATTTAAATTAAAGCCATAATTTTTTAAGGTTGCAACTGCATCAGCTCCAAGAGTTGCAGCGGATGTGTTGATCGCAAAATAAATTGCAGGATCTAAAACGCAGGCTGTAATTAAAGCCATCATCGCTACAAATCCTTCGAGAAGCATACTTCCATAACCAACCAATCTAACATCTTTTTCATTGGCAATTAATTTCGGAGTTGTTCCCGATGCAACCAGCGCATGAAATCCAGAAATTGCTCCGCAACCAATAGTTATAAAAAGAAAAGGAAAAATTTTACCATTAAAAATTAAGCCATCATTATCGCCAAAATTTGTCAGAGCTGGCATTTGTATTTGCGGATGAAAAATTAATAAGGCAATTGCCATTAAACTTATTGTTCCAATTTTTAAAAAAGATGATAAATAATCGCGAGGAGCAAGAAGTAACCAGACCGGTAAAACTGCAGCAAGAAATCCGTAAAAAATTATACAAAAAGCTAAAAATTTTGGCTGTTGATCAAAGATTTTTGCAAGATATGGATTGTTATGAATAAACCCTCCACCATATACTGCCAAAAGAAATAATAATACTCCTACGATACTTGCCTCAAGGACTCCGGCTGGGCGAATGTGAAATAAATATATTCCAACAATCATCGCAATTGGAATGGTCATCAGGACCGTAAAACTACCCCATGGACTATGCGCTAAAGCTTTTACGACAATTAATCCAAGCACGGCAATTAGTATAATTATGATTGCAAATGTACCAATCAATGCGCAAAAACCTGCAACTTTACCAATCTCATCTTCAATCATTTTGCCAAGTGATTTTGAATCGCGTCTTAGCGAAGCAAAAAGTATTATCATATCTTGCACAGCTCCAGCGAGAACTGATCCAATTACAATCCATAATGTTCCTGGTAAATATCCAAATTGAACGGCAAGCGTTGGACCAATTAAGGGACCTGGTCCAGCAATTGCCGCGAAGTGATGTCCGAAAACAATCCAGCGATTTGTTGGAACAAAATCTTTGCCATCATCGAATCTAATTGCAGGAGTTTTTTTATGTTCATCAACTCGTAAAATTTTAGTAGCAATCCAAGCGCTATAAAAACGATATCCTAATAATCCGCAACATAAAGTGGCACAGATAAACCATAAGGATGAAATTTTTTCACCACGTATCAAAGCAATGCCACCAAGACTCGATGCTCCAGCTACTGCAATTATAATCCAAAAAAAACATTTGATAATTTTTTTATTCATGACTAAAACTTTATTGTTGTAATTATTATTTTCTTAAAAAAGATTGTGATAAATTATTTTCTTGCCAATTTCAAAAAACAATCACATTGTTTTAAAAAAAATTAATATTCATGACTGAAAAAACTCTGTCAATACTTGGTGTAATAAAAAAGAAGCTCGATAGCTTAGATCGTGGAAGTAAAAATAAAGCTTCCACCGAAGACCTATCTAATGAGTTTGACTATGTTGTTCCTGCAAAAAAATCTAATGAAATTAAAGGTGAAGAAAATAATGGCAATCAACAGCAAGTAAGTAAAAATTCTCAAGAAACTAAAATGGAATTTGTTATTAAACCTGATTCCAAACAACCCTCAGCTACATTACCACAGCAATCATCGGATAATCCAAATGAATCTAAATTTGATTTTAATTTAAATTTTACAAGTGATAATAATTCTACTGAAAATATTCCCAGCACTAAGAAAGAAAGCTCTGCTGATAATGAAATAAATAAACTTCCTGATGAATTGAATAATTTGTCATTAGCAAATCTGGAATCCTCAAAAAATAATCATGGCGAAGTTGCGAATTCATCAAAAAGTGAATTTGATTTTGAAATTGAAAATATTATTGAGGAATATGAGGATGAACTTAGTGATGAAGATTTAGATGGTGGAGTTTCAAGTAGTTCAATTTATAATTTATATATTAAAAATCATAATGCTGAAGAAAATTTTGCAAGCGATGAATTTGCAATTAATAATTCTGAAATATCAAAAGAAATTTCATCTAATTCTTCTCAAGAAAATAATGATTTGAGCCTTAATTTTGCCGATGATTTGAGCATTGCCGATGAAAAATTATTTGGCAATTCCGCGACAAATTCTTTGAATAATTTGCAGTTAAAACAAGAAAATTTAAATATCGATAATCAATCTAACAAAGATAATCAGCCTAATAATTTAGCCAATATGAAAACGCCAGAAGTTACTTTATTTTCTAAGCTTTCAAGCCAGATCAACAAAGAAAAATCATCCAATTTAAATCTAGAAAATCTTGATCAAAAAAATTATAATGAAGTTAATTTAAATGATCACAGTGAGTTAGATTTCCTCGATGATCATACTGATTTAAAAATTGAAGATTTAAATAATTTACAAAGTAAAGATAATACCGGAAATCAAACTAAGGTAGAAATTAGCAATGAGTCTAAGGTTCAACAAAATTTAATTCAAAATGCCAATAAAAATGAAATTGATTTAGAGTTTGAAAAAGAATTAACACATCTTGATGGCGATAATTCCTCGGTAATCCAAAATAATAATAATCCAATATTTACTCTTGATTCAGATTCTAAAATCGATAATTTAAAAGTTGATAATTCGCAGGATGACTCAATTTTATTTGAACAAAAAAATCAAGTTCAAGACAAAATTATTTCACCTTCTGAATCGCAAGACCATCAACAAGTAAACTCTATCCTCGATAATCATCCAATGCAGAGTAGTTCTAAAGACGATTTAGATGATCTAGAAATTGCTTCGCAAAAAATATTTGGATCCACTCAAGAAAATAATTTAGCAACTGAACAAAGCTATCAAAAACCAATTGATATTATTAATAATAATCAGAAGCTAACGGATTCTGTTGACAATTCAGCATTATCATCATCGGCTAATAAATTTACTCAAAATATCAATAATATTTCTGATGATATTTCTAATCATATCCATCAAATTGAAAATATTGTTAAGAGTAATTCTAATTCACCAGACCATGATGGGCATGACTTAAAGCAAGATTTACATGAATTTGAAAATGATCACCTATCAACTACTCATAATGACAATCATGGCTATCAAGGTCAAATAACTAGACCTATACTTCATGATGAAGTGATTATGCAATCATCAAATTCAATTCAGAAATTACTGGATACTAAAGCGATGATGTCTGGAATTTCGAACTTTATGCAAAGTCCTTATCCAATTGAAATTGCTGTGCAATTAATGGAGCCAAAGCTGGAGAGGTGGATGAATGAAAATCTTGCACAAATTGTTGAAAAGGTTGTTAGAGAAGAGATATCTAAAATAATTCCTAAAAATTAAACTCAAATAATTTATAAATCTTAATCAAGAATAATCATTTTTAAAATGCTATTTTTAATCAGAAATGGCATTATTTACAAAATGAGAAGCAGGATTTAAGGCATCTAGTTAATCTCGATTTTATAGCTGGAGATGTATTGGTTGGAGTTTTTGTGTTATTTTCACTTTTTAAATTAGCTTGTTCATCAGGTTGTTTGGCGGATGTTAAATTAATACTAAAATCTAAAGCAGTGTTTTGAAAGTAATCTTTCAGCCAATTATTTATCTGCAAATGAGTTTTTTCATCGACTATAGTAGGTATTGATAACTTATCGACAATTTTATCCAAATTGCCATTTAGAATTTTTTTAAATAATATTTTTTTGCCACATAGGATTGCATTTTCTAGCTGATGTTTTATGTGATTTGACGTTCCTGATAAATCTAGTTCTTTAAAAATTTCTGCAGAAACCTTATCGATTTTTTCTTTCAAATCACTAATAAATCTTGGATTATATGACTCAGAAATTGCAAATTTTTGATCCAAGTAAATTTTATCGGCAATGACTTCAACTAGAATTATTTCCAGAGGATCATCATTGAATTTATCTAGAGGATCATGGCTGTTTTCACTTTGCGATGATTCATTGCATATTTTTTTTATCTCTAAAATTGTTAAAATTAATAAAGAAATTGAATCTTCATCAATTGATTTTGAGAGGATATTTTTTATTTTTTTTATAAATTCTTTATCATTTTTTTTGGCATATATCTGTGAAGAAGTTTTGAGTATTTGTCGAGCTATATCTTGTTTGAATGAATCTGTTAAATCTTGCAAAAAAAAATTTTTATTAAATAAATTAAACAAGCGCTCAAGACCGATTATAAATCCACCTTTTGTGATTGTTGAATCACTTTGAGTGTTTGAATAAAAGAAATTAAAAACTTTATATAAAGATTGGTAAGCTATGGTTTTTTCATATTCGTTAAATTTTGCAATTTTAATTAATTTTATAATAAATGAATCTGACAAAAAAGGATTGAAAAAAAAATCATCTTTGGAATTGATAAAAGGAGTTTCATCGGAGGGATAAATGTTTCCATTAATACTTTCAAAATTTGATAATTCAGTAAAGTCATATTCGGTATCATCGCTATCATCAAGAAATTTTTTATTAATTAAATTTGGAGATTTCAATTGAGGCATTTCTAATAAGTGATTATTTTGAATCGATAATTCTTTTAAATCCATTAGATTTTCAAGCTCAATGGGCAAGTGTGTTAAATAGTTTTCGGATAAATTAAGTTTTTTTAATCGTGTTAAATCTCCTATTTCACTTGGTAATGAAGTAATTTTATTAGATTTAAGGCGAAGCTCTTCAAGATGATTTAATTTATTAATTATACTTGGTATTTCATGCAATTTATTATCTTCTAAATCTAATATTTTAATCTTATTTTCTTGGCAAATATCATCTGGAAATATTGATATTTTGTTTGAAAGTAAGTGCAGTTCTTCTAATTGCGTTAAGCTAAATAATTCTTTCGGAATTTGCGTGAGGTTATTTTTAATTAAAAGTATTTTTTTAATATTTTGAAATTTAAAAACTATTTCCGGTATTGAAAATAAATCTAAATTGCAAAGTCTTAGAGTATCTTGACTCGGAGATGAATTTATAAATATGATAATTTCATCAATCGTTTTTTGAATATTTTCTTTTTTTTGTTTTTCGAATTCTAAATAACCTAAAATTCTGTCTCTCTTTTTAAATATTAACAATTGAATTTCTTTTTTGTAAAATTCTAATTTTGCTCTCGTTGTAGTGTTTTCAAAAATTTTAAGTTTATTATTTAATTCAAAAATAATATTTTCATTCTCTTGAATTTCTGCAGTGATTTTATCAATTTCTCTATTAAAATTTTCACTAAATAATTTTATTTCAGATTTTTTCCATTGATCAAATATAGAATTCTCGCCATGAATTGAAGATGCTTCTCCTGCAGAAGTTGGATTAGGCGAAGACCTAAATTTCTGAATCATTGATTGCGTTGATTGCTCAAATTGATTCTTTACAGATTCTAATAGTCCA
>CAILUF010000249.1 GCA_903837365.1 uncultured Alphaproteobacteria bacterium
AAAATTTTTAAACCTAATTCATGGGCTTTTTTTAATTTGCTTCCAGCTTCACTTCCACAAACTACAAAATCAGTTTTTTTGGAAATTGCTCCAACAACTTTCATTCCCAAATCCTCAGCCTTTTTTTTAGCTTCGCTTCTTGTCATTTTTTCTAAACTACCCGTAAAAATTACTGTTTTATTAGCTAAAATAGAATTATTTGATAAGGCAATTTCATCTTGAATATCTAGGAATTTAACAACATCATCAACCATTTTATAATTAAGATTATCGGCAAAATAATCTATCAATGCATAAACAATTTTTTCACCTATTCCATCTATTGCACAAAATTCTCGATAATCATCGCAATTATCTTGATTTTGATTTTTTATATTTACTAAATTTTCACGAGATAAATTAGCATATTTATCAACAAAAATTTTAAATTTTGTAAATGAAATAAAATGCTGTGCTAAGGTTTTTGCTATTGTTTCACCAATATGTCGAATGCCAATTGCGTAAATGAATTTTGATAATGAAATTTTACGTCTTTGTTTGATTGCCAAAAATAAATTTTCTATGGATTTTTCACCCCAACCATTTTTTTCTTTAAGTGGATTAGTTGAATTTTTTTCACATTCTTCAAGTAAAAAAATATCCGCAAAACTTCTAATTCTTCCTTCATTAAAAAAATTCTCAATTTGCTTTTTACCAAGACCTACGATATCAAAAGCATCTTTGCTTACAAAATGCTTAAGCGTTTCTTGAAGTTGTGCACTGCAATTTAATCCTCCTGAACAACGAAGGACTACATCATCATCGGATTTTATAATTTGCGATCCACATACCAAACAATTTTGTGGAAAATAAAATGGCTTAGAATTAGAATTACGGTTCGCTAAATCAACTTCTAAGATTTGCGGAATAACATCTCCGGCTCTTTGAATTAATACCGTATCGCCACAGCGAATATCCTTTCTAGCAATTTCATCTTGATTGTGCAAAGTTGCGCGACAAACAACTACTCCACCAATATTAACTGGTTTCAAATTTGCTACGGGAGTGATTGCTCCGGTTCTACCAACTTGCAAAACAATATCTTGAATTATTGTTTTCGCTTTTTGTGCAGGAAATTTATGAGCGATTGCCCAACGTGGACTTCGCGCTACAAATCCAAGTCTTTTTTGTAAATCAAAATCATCAATTTTATAAACCATACCATCAAGATCATAATCAATTTCAAAGCGTTTTTCACAAATTAAATTATAATTTTTGATTATGTCATTTAAATTTCCACAAAGAAGTGAATGAGGTTCTACACAAAAACCAAATTCTTTAAATTTTTGATGTAGTTGATTTTGGCTCTGGCAAATAAAATCATCTGAATATTGACCTACACTATAAACAAAATAGCGTAATTTTCTACTAGCAGTAATTGCGGAATCAAGTTGACGAAGTGAACCAGCCGAGGCATTACGGGGATTCGCAAAAATTTTTCCTCCATCTAATTCTTGTTTTTTATTAAGCATCAGAAAATCATTTTTACTCATGTAAATTTCGCCACGAACTTCGAGGATTTTGGGAGGATTTTTTGTGTTAAGAATTTGCGGAAAATCTGTTATGGTGATAACATTTTTTGTAACATCCTCACCTTCAATTGAATCTCCCCTTGTAGCACAATATTGTAATTTCCCATCGAGATATCTTGCGCTAAATGATAATCCGTCAATTTTAGTTTCACAAAAAATTTTAAAATTTAATGGCGTAATATCTAGGTCAATATTAAGCGAATTTGCATCTTGATTAAGACTTTCAAAAAGATCAATTTGCAAATTAGATGAATTATTTTTTTTATCAAAACCAAGAAAACGATTTATTCGCGTAATAAAATCAGAAATATCTTCGACACTAAAGCCATTAGCCAATGATAACATAGGCTGAGCATGTTTAATTTTACTAAAGATTTGCAAGTTTTTTCCACCAATATTTTCAACATCATTGCTAAATAATTGTGGATATTTTAACTTATAATCTTCAAATCTTTTTCGCAAAATATTGAAAAAGAAATTCTGTTTTTAAAGCAAGAAATATCAAAGCATGATGAGGCATATCATACTTATGATACTCCCTTAATTTCCGATGATGAATATGATATTTTGCGAAAAAGATTTGAAGATTATAAGTTAAAATATCCACAATTATTTAGCAATGATGTTGAAAATATTGGTGGAAAAAACTTGCAAATTTTTAGTAAAATTAAACATGCTCAGCCTATGTTATCATTGGCTAATGGCTTTAGTGTCGAAGATATTTCTGATTTTATTACGCGAATAAATCGTTTTCTTGGTTTTGATAAAAAAAATAA
>CAILUF010000250.1 GCA_903837365.1 uncultured Alphaproteobacteria bacterium
ATGCGCGGAGTGACTTATACTACTACGATTTCAGGAGCTCGCGCCTTAGTTGACGCGATTGGAGCATATAAAAATCAAGATTGCAAATTTGAAGTTTTCGCTTTGCAAGATATTCATCAATAATTGTAAATTTAAATATATTTTATCTACCATTCCCTCTAGAGCTAGGAGACTTGTAGATGGAAGTGCAACCTCTAAGTTTTATTCCTGGTATAATATCAGGTCTAACTTGAGAATTATTTTGAAGAGGCTCTGGATTTGCATCTAATTCAGGGGTTTTTTTGTAGCCTATATGAGATTTTTTTTCTTTGGAAATTAGCTCAGCTTCTTTAAAAAATAATTTTAATACTGCAAGTTTTTTGTCAGGATGATCTCCCGTAAATTGTCTCAATGAATGATTCAACGCAATTATCTCATTTTGAAAGTTGAGAATATTATCCATCGGCATTTTAGAAGATTGCTCGAAATTTTGTGTAAAAAAAATTTCATCTTTAAAACACCCGGATTGTTTTAATAAAAATGATATAGTTTTTTTGCGAGCTTCAGATTTCAATCGATCAATTTCTTTGTTAATATAATTTTTGTAAAATTCTTGCCTTTGTGGGTCATGGGAATCGGGTTTTTTTTCTAACAGCGAAGCTTTGGTATCGCTATATGATTTAATTAACTCTAAATGTTTTAAAAGATATTCATGAAAAAATTTATAATTTAATTGCCCTTTTTTTACCTGCTCCATTAAAGCAAGTTCGTTTTCGATAACCTGATCACGCGACTTTTTTTTGACTTTACTTGGCGATCCAATTGATAATGATTGGGATTGTAATTGTGATTGTCCCAATTTTGGTCCTCTAGGAGCTTGATCTGCATCTTGTAATCCATATGAGAATGATGATGCGTGTAGATTCTTCAATTCAGATTCAACTAATTTATCAAGTTCATCGGCAATTAATCGATTAAATCTAGACCGAGAATTATTTACGCCATTATTGCCAGCTGTC
This sequence comes from uncultured Alphaproteobacteria bacterium, assembly GCA_903837365.1. Classification (GTDB taxonomy): domain Bacteria; phylum Pseudomonadota; class Alphaproteobacteria; order Rickettsiales; family UBA1997; genus CAILUF01. The sequence continues at coordinate 999 of CAILUF010000250.1, forward strand.
ATATTTTTATTGTTAAAATTAATATTATGAAAATAATAATTTTAACAATAGATTATCTTGCAATTTTTTAAACAAGGTAGCTTACAATTTGTTAAATTATGTTTTATTTTGAAATGCTTAACTTAACAGTAACCAATAATCATTGAAGATAATTCATATTTTAAATTCTTAAATATCTCATAATCAGAAATTCTAATTTCTAAATCGCAATTTCGAGAAATTAGCTTTTATTTAAAATTTTTAAGAATAATTTTTAAGCATATTTATTAATCTTTTTTTTTAAAATAAAACTATTGACACTTATTAATGAAAAAATTTAAAAGTAAATTTTTCACATCCAAAAAAGCCTTTTCTTTAATTGAATTATCAATTGTAATTTTAATTATTGGAATTTTAGTTGCGGGAGTTACTTCAAGTTCACGATTAATTAAACAATTTCTATTAACCTCTGCTCGAAATATTACGCAAAGCTCGCCAGTTGGAACGATAAAAGACTTGGCCTTGTGGCTTGACGCTGTTAATGAAAAAGCCTTTGATATTCAAATTAGCGAAGGATCATCCATTTCTTATTGGCAAGATACCAATCCCATGTCGTCTAGTCAACTTCGTCTTATTCAAAATACCGCATCCGATCAACCAACTTATACCTTTAATGGCATTAGCGGCTTGCCATCTGTTAGATATAATTCAGCGATAAACACTACAAGGCTATTGGGAACCAATATGTCTTTATCGCGAGAAAGTACAATTTTTCTGGTGTTGAGATGGGATTTTTTAAACGCATCCATTAATCAAAGCTATCTTATGTCAATTGGAGGCGATAGTGCTTGGGCAACACTTGAATCTGGTATATATAATGGCTCAGTATCATTTACCTATTATCCATATGCGGCAGCAAACGGAAATAATGGCTATGAAGCAACACTTAATAAAGATAAAAACACCATTTTGCGGAGAGTTTATAACCCAAAGATAAATTATTCAGCAATATTTCTTAATGGAACTCTTGGACAATCTGGAATTGCTAGCTATAGCGGCAATTACGATAGCTCAGGCAATGCAACGATGTATTTGGGTAATCATGGTTCAGCTCCTCGCACATTTGGAGGATTATTTGGTGAGTTAATTATTTATAATCGAGCTTTAAGCAATGATGAAATTATCGATATAGAGCGCTATTTATCAAGAAAATGGGCGATAAAATTAAGTTACTAATAAGCAGTTTCTCAATTATCAATTTTTAATTTATTCAAAGGTAATCTTTTGATAAACTTCGCGATCAACTTCGATAATATCAACCGAAATATCACATCTTTTTTGCGGTAATTTTAACTCACGATAAAAGTTTTTGGTATATTCAAAAGTTTCTAAAGCTAATTTTTTTCTAATCACAACATCCCTGCCCGATAAAATTTTAATCGAAATGTGAATGAAATTTTCATCATTTTTTTCTAATCCAACTATGTAATTTTGATAAGCAATGGCGCGGATTTTGCACTGATCTGGATCAAAATTTCCCTCGCTAATACTAGACATAATTTTTTGAATTTCTCGACCAATTTCTATCAATTCTTTCTCTAAAATATTTTTGGAATGTTCGATGATAATATGAGGCATAATTTAAAAATGATTAACAATATTTTTAAATTAAACTCTTAGTTTAAAAATTCAAAATTATTTTTATTCATTTTGTTATTTTAAAAATTTGCTAATAATTTTTAATTAATTTTTAGAAATAAATTGGCTTATAAAATTATTAAAATCTATCGAGTATTTAATTATCTCCAATGCTTTGTTGTGCTGGCCTTGTTCTCAAGGATTGAACTTGAACTGAACTTGGCGCATTATTTGCTGTTAAGCTTTGTGAACTTCTACTTGGTTGACTCAAAATTGATTCCCGAACTTCAGTTTGACTCGCAATCGATTCCCAACCACCAGATCGATTATCTCTAGGACTTAATGATGATAAATTTTGAGTTAATGCTGAAGATAACTGAGAAGGATTTTGTTGGATTGGAAGAGCTTGCTCACCTATACTCTCACTAGTTCTTACTGGTTGTTGTATAATTTCTACAAAATTTATTGGATGAACTGGTTGGAAACG
>CAILUF010000251.1 GCA_903837365.1 uncultured Alphaproteobacteria bacterium
AGCCGCACCATTGCTATGCGCAGGAATTACTCTTTATTCACCGTTAAAAAATTGGCATGCTGGGAAAAATAAAAAAGTTGCAATTATTGGCATGGGTGGATTGGGTCATATGGGCTTGAAATTAGCAGTGGCAATGGAATCAGAAGTTGTAATGATTAGTCATTCTGATCGTAAAAAAGCCGATGCTTTAAAAATGGGTGCTAGTGATTTTATAATTGCCAATGCCGAAAATTTTGCAAAATATCAAAGTCATTTTGATTTGATCATTAATACAGTTTCATCAGCAGAAATAAATCTTACTGAATATTTTAATTTACTAAAATTTGATGCGACACTTGTTGCAATTGGCGCACCGGATAAGCCCTACTCTATCAATCCTTTTCCACTTATCATGATGCGTCGAAAATTTGCTGGATCAGTTATAGGTTCAATTTCACAAACTCAAGAAATGTTGGATTTTTGTGGCAAACATAATATCACTCCTGAGATTGAAGTTATCTCGCCGAGCTATATTGATCAAGCTTATCAAAGAATGTTGAAAAGCGATGTTCGTTATAGATTTGTATTGGATATGAGTAAACTCTAACAAAATCAGTTAATTCTTGTTAATAAATAAACAATTTATTTTAGAAATTTATTTATTTTAATTCTAAAGGAGATTGCGAAGGTGGAAATTGATTTGTTGGGTTAGGCATTGCCTGATTTGGATTAACCATTCCTTGATTTGGATTAGGCATTGCCGGATATTGATATTGCTGGTTAGGATTGTAATTATAATAAATCATATTTTGCGGAATATTGCCAATTCCCATCATCGAATTATTATTTGGAAATACTCCCGAATTTTGATCTTGAGCAATATTCATCTCAAATGTTTTCTTTTTAAAATCACGACAATTTTTTAAGAAAACATTGAAAAATAAAAATGGATTTAATGAATCCAGTAAACATCTATAACCATCAGCATTAATCGATCCATCTGCTTTAGTTTTAATTGAAGCCCAACCTTCTGTTTCAAAAATTGCCGATCCGTAACCTTCTTTTTGCAAAGTAATCATGTATTTTTTTGGAGGTAAAATTACAATTGTTGGTGTTCTACCCATCGTGCGACCATCTACAATAATCAAGGCTCCAGAAGGATTGCTAGAAATTTTTAACTCAGCATTTTTTGAATTAAAATAAGAGCAAGATTGTAAAATTAATGATAAAATCACTAAGTAAAAAAAGTTTATATTCATAATTAAATTTATTTTTTCCAACGATTGTGAACCCAAAACCATTGAGCCGGGGAGTTTCTAATCCATCGTTCAATATTTTGATTTATCGCTAAAGTTAAAGCTAAAATATCTTCATTTAGATTCAATGTTTTTTTAATAACAAGTGGTTTTTCTACTTCTACAAAAAAATTACTTTTTCGATCAAAGCGAATTACTCTTGCTGGAATTAAATCAACATCATATTTCAAAGCAAGACGAGCAATTGAAGTTGTAGTGATTGCATCCTCGTGAAAAAATTTAATTTTTTCACCTTCACTAATTTTTTGATCAGCAAGAATAATTACTAGTTCATTATTTTTTAAAGCTTCGATTATTTTACGACTTCCGCTATTGCCCTTCTCAATCAAATTCACTGCGCGAATTTTGGCAGTCATTTCTTCAACGTAAGGATTATTCAATGGCCGATAAACTACATTAACTTTGAAGCCAAGTGCTAATAAAATTTTAGGTCCAATCTCCCAATTGCCAATATGCGCTGAAAAAATTATCGCTCCTTTATTTTTTTCTTTGAGCTGTTGAAGATTGATTTTACTGACTGGATCAATATCAACAATTTTTAAAATTTCTTCAGGATTTTTTTTACAAACATGAACAAATTCGCCAACAATTCGCCCCAAATTATCCCACATTTCATCAATGATTTTTGCGCGTTTTTTTTCATCTAATTCTGGTAATGCTAAGGCAAGATTTTTTTTTGCCAAATCATTAACTTTGATTTTTTTTCCTACAAATAACGCAATTCTTCCAGCCAAGCTTGAAGCCGTTGTAAAGCTTAATTGTGAAAAAAACCACAATCCAAATTTTACGCAAAAACTTTCAAGGCGATATCGCAAATTATTTAAAAAATTATTCAAAAATTTAGTTAGCATTTTAGTAATTTTTTAAGTTCAAATTTAAGTAAATTTTCATCATCAAATTTTATGGCAATGTCAAGATAGGCAATTTTATTTTGCCAATCTGACGGAAATTTTACCCAATCTTTTTTGGTAGTTAATAAAATAATTTCTGATTGTCCTTCGCCTTGATTTTCTTTGGCTTGCGAGAGTTTTTGCGCTAATTCCTCTAAATCTTTTTGACTATAAACATGATGATCATCAAAGGCAATTTTGTCAATAATCCTTAAATTACAATCTTGCAAAGAGCTAAAGAATTTCTGTGGATAGGCAATTCCACAAAAGGCGATGATTTTTTTATCAATAAAATTTTGGTAATTTAAAACTTCTGTTACCCCACGAATTACTTTTTTATTTTCCAAAATATCTGGCAAATCATTATTTTTTTTACCAATATAAATAACCAAATCAACATTTTTTAAACCATAACTTACTGGCTCACGGAGTGGTCCGGCAGGCAATAGCAAATTATTGCCAAACATAATTTTTTCATCAATTACCGCAATTTTTAAATCTTTTTTTAAACTATTATTTTGCAAGCCATCATCAAGAATTAAAAATTCGAAATTATTTTTATCGCTTAAAATTTTTGCACCTTGATAACGATTTTTAGCAATAAAAGTTGGAGCTTGTTTACTGAGTAATATTGGCTCATCGCCAACTTCGCTAGCTAAATCATTGGCCTTGACCTCGCGTAATTCTTCATTAATTTTTACACCATAACCGCGACTCAAAAAAGCATGTTTAATTTTTAATTCATCACATATTTTTGAAATTGCCAAAGCGCATGGGGTTTTACCCTGCCCTCCCGCCGTAAAATTACCAACGCAAATTATTTTAATATTTACATTCTTAGGTTTGGAAAGAAATTTTATTAGAAAAAAAAACAATAAATAAATAACGCTAAATGGCGAAAGAGCTAGAGCTATAATGTTTGGTCTTTGCCAAAAAAAAGGAGTTTTAAACATTTAAAAAAGTTAAATATTGCAAAGCTTGAAAATATTTCTAAAGTTTTAGTAC
>CAILUF010000252.1 GCA_903837365.1 uncultured Alphaproteobacteria bacterium
GCTTTAAAAACTGGCATGGCTGTAGGAGCGAGATTTGGTAAAAATTTTACCAAAAATCTTCATCGTCATCGTGTGGTAATTGGTAAGGATACTCGCCTTTCGGGCTATATGATCGAACCAGCTTTAACCGCAGGATTTGTAGCGATGGGTCTTGATGTATTTTTGGTTGGACCAGTTCCAACTCCAGCAATTTCAATGCTTACGCGTTCTCTACGTGCCGATATTGGCATTATGATTTCAGCATCTCACAATCCTTATTTTGATAATGGCATAAAAATTTTCGACGCGAAAGGTGAAAAATTGGATGATGAAATTGAAAGTGAAATTGAAAATTTAATCGAAGCCGATTTGAGCAAATATCTAGCCAATCCAAGCGAACTTGGCAGAGTAAAAAGATTAGAAGATGCGCGAGGCAGATATATCGAATTTGTTAAAAATTCTTTTGCGCGTGATAAAAATCTTAGTGGATTAAAAATTGTCGTTGACTGCGCCAACGGTGCTTCATACTCGATGGCTCCAACTATTTTTCGCGAATTGGGAGCTGAAGTTTTTGAAATTGGTGTTGAGCCAAATGGTTTTAATATCAACCTTGATTGCGGTTCAACTCATCCGCAAGTTCTACAAAAAAAAGTTATTGAATTTCAGGCAGATATTGGCATTGCCCTTGATGGCGATGCTGATCGATTGCTGATTGTTAACGAAAAAGGCGAAATCATTGATGGCGATATTTTAATTGCGCTAATTGCCGAAAAATTACATCAAGAAGGTCGACTTAAAAGCGATATTGCGGTAATCACGCAAATGTCGAATTTAGCACTTGAAGAATATCTCGGCTATATTGGTGTTTCAACGATTCGCACCAAAATTGGCGATCGTTATGTTTTAGAAGCAATGCGCAAAAATAAATGTAATTTTGGCGGTGAACAATCGGGTCATTTGGTTCTTGCTGATTATTCAACTACGGGTGATGGATTAATTGCGAGTTTACAAATTCTCAGTATTTTGATTGATCAACAAAAACCACTTAGCGAAATTGCCAAAATTTTTAAACCTTATCCACAAATTTTACAAAATGTAAAATTCGATAAAATTGACAATCCTTTACATGATCAAAGGATCATAAATTTTATTGCAAAAAAGGAGATTGAACTAGGTAATCAAGGACGAATTCTGGTTCGTAAATCAGGAACTGAGAATTTAATTCGCGTAATGGTTGAAGGAAAAAATCACCAACAAATTAAGGAAATTGCCAATGCGATTTGCGATGAAATTTGCAATGATATTAATAATGAAATTTAACATGAGATTGGCAAATTTATTAATTGATTTTTTTAGCAAATGAATAATTTAGATGAACTAAATCAACAACAATATCGTCAAGAAAAAATCGATAAATTACAAAAAATTTTAGAAAATTATTATTCCGAAAATATTGATTTCATCTGGATAAATCAAGGTTCGAGACGCAGAATTACTTTGCAAATTGACTCGCAAAATAAAATCGGTTTCTTTAAACATAAATCACATGATTTAATTGAGATTGAAGAATATTTATTAGCTGATAACAATATTTCACAGCTTTTACCAATTCTTAAAGATTTTCTTAAAAACCAAGAACAAAATCTTTTTTTGCAAGTGATGATCACATTATTCGATAATGGCTTAGATCTTGTCTTTGTAAGCAATAGAGCTTTAAATTTTACTCAAAAAAATCAAATTTTACAGTTTGCCAAAAACAATAAATTAAATTTATCAATTAAAATTAAAGACGATATTGAGCCAATTTATTTACCAAAAATTAATCAAATTTTTGTTAATGATTTACATTTGCAAGTTGATAGTGAAGTTTTTTTGCAAGCTACAAAACCTGGGCTTGAAAGCATTATCAACTTCATTAAAACTCACATAATTGATTCGCAAAATATCGCTGATATTTATGCTGGTTTTGGCATTTACAGTTTTGGAATTCACAATTTAGTAAAAAAAATTGATTGCTTCGAAGGCAGTAAATCAATGGTTGATTTAATAAATTTCAATGCCAAAAATTTACAATTAAATCACAAAATTAAAGGCTTTGAACGTGATTTATTTTTCGCTGCGCTTACTGCCCTTGAATTAAAAAAATATGATTGTGCAATAATTAATCCACCCAGAAATGGTGCACTTCCGCAAGTTGAACAATTAGCCAAATCAAAGATCGATAAAATCATTTATGTTTCGTGTAATCCAAATAGTTTTGCTCGCGATATAAAAATTCTTATTGAATCATATTTTAAATTAACAGATATTATTGCCATTGATCAATTTTATAACACTAGTCATTTGGAATTAGTGGCAATTTTTAAGCGCTAAATTATGAGTTTTAATTATTTACAAGCATTGCAAAACCTTGAAAATGCTTATGGCAAAACACCTTTAGTTGAAATTGAATTTTTATATAAAAAACAATTACTAAAAATTTATGGCAAGTACGAAGCCTTTAATTTCAGCGGTTCAATCAAAGATCGCATGGCTATTCACATTCTCAAACAAGCTTATTTGCAAGGTGAAGTTAATGAAAAATCAATTATCGTTGAAGCAACAAGTGGCAATACAGGCATAGCGTTTTCAGCACTTGGTCGAGCATTAAATCAGCAAGTCGTAATTTTTATGCCCGATTGGCTTAGCGTTGAACGCTACAAAACCATGGAATTATTTGGCGCAAAAGTAATTCGTGTTAGTGCACAAGAAGGTGGATTTTTAGGAGCAATTGCCAAAGCTCGCCAATTCGCCAAGGATAATGAAAATGTTTTTTGTCCAGAACAATTTACCAATCCTCAAAATGCCCAAGCGCATGCCAATTCAACTGCCCAAGAAATTTTTTCACAACTTGCTTCGATAAATAAAAAACCCGATCATTTCGTTGCTGGAGTTGGAACGGGTGGAACAATAATGGGATTTTATCAACATTGCCAAGAAATCAATTCTCCTTGCAAATCTTATCCGCTTGAACCAGCCAACTCCCCTACTCTAACAACAGGTGGTAAAAAAATTGGTAAACATCGTATTCAAGGGATTAGCGATGAATTCATTCCCGATATTTTGCAACTTAATAAACTTTCAGAAATTGTTAGCGTTGATGATGGCGATGCAATTATCATGGCGCAAAAACTAAATAATCGCGGATTATCGGTAGGAATTTCGTCA
>CAILUF010000253.1 GCA_903837365.1 uncultured Alphaproteobacteria bacterium
ATATTTTTTCTTAAGTCATGAATCTTTTAAGTTACGAAGATGTAGTTAGAGCTTCATTGCGCATAGAAAATCATATTAAAAATACGCCAATTATTTCGAATTCACAAATCAATAAAATCTTGAATGCGCAAGTTTTTTTCAAGATGGATAATCAGCAAGTAACCAATTCTTTCAAGGCTCGGGGAGCATTTAATGCTGTGTTGGCTTATTATCAAAAACATTCTAAATTTCCCAAAAAAATTGTTGTACAAAGTTCCGGAAACCATGCGCAAGCCGTTGCGTATGTTGGCAAGAAATTTAATATTCCAGTTTTAATCTATATGGCTAATACGGTTTCGCCTTACAAAGTAAAGCTTTCCCGTCAATTAGGTGCCGAAGTCGTGCTTTGTGAAAAACGCAGTATTGCCAATGCTTTAGCCGAAGAAAAGCAACAGCAAGGTTATTTTTTTATTCATCCTTCTGATAATGATGATGTCATCGCCGGACAAGCGAGTTGCGCATTTGAGGCTCTGAAAGAAATCGGGGAAGTGTCAGCAATTTTTGCGCCTTGTGGCGGAGGTGGATTACTAGCAGGATCTTATCTTGCAAGTCAGCAATTATCATCAAGTGCAAAAGTTATTGGTTGTGAACCACTCTTTGCAAATGATGCTAGCAATTCTTTAAAGTTAGGAAAAATTGTTGGTTTTGAAGATACTCCACCAACAATTGCTGATGGTGCTCGAACCCTTAAAGTTTCGCCACGCTGTTTTGAATATTTAAAAAAAATTACTGGTATTATTGAAATTCCTGAAGAAAAAATAATTCATTGGCAAAAATATCTTACGGAAATTTTTAAAGAAAAAATTGAACCAACCTCAGCCCTTTCAATTGCAGGTTTAGAGCTATATTTACAAAGAAACTTTTCTGAACAAAATCAAAAATTTTTGATAATTATATCTGGTGGAAATATTATTGTAGAAAATTGATATTAGCTTTAGCTTTGAAGCCAAGTGCAACGAGATAAGTTTCGGCGGAATCCTTGCGCGATGATTCTGGTTTAAAATATTTAACTTGTGAAAAATTTTCGCGGAGTTTTTTTAGGATCTCAGCCGAACTTCCGCCCTGAAATATTTTACCAACAAAACTGCCATTTTTGCGAAGAATTTGTGTGGCTAAATTTAACGCTTCTTCGAGCAATAAAATTATTCGTAAATGATCTGTAGCTCTATCTCCACAAGCATTGCTGGCCATATCGCTTAACAATGTATCGCACAATCCATGATTATTGTGAGCAATTAACATAAGTTGTTCTTTAATTTTATCTCCGGCATCTTCTTGTAAAAAATCTTGTTTGAAAAATTTAACACCAACAATTTCAGCAATATCAAGTAAATCAATGCCAATAACATTGCCTTGCCCTACTTTCTCAACTGCATATTGACTCCATCCACCAGGTGCGCATCCAAGATCAACGACAATTTTATTTTTCTTAAAAATTTTAAATTTTTCATCAATTTCGATAATTTTAAAAGTGGCTCGCGACCTATATCCTTCAATCTTAGCGCGCTCAACGAATTGATCGTTAATTTGGCGAAGTAGCCATTTTTGCGATGATTTTTTGAATCTTTTTCTCTTTTTTAAATTTTGAAATTTTTGTGGCATTAGCTCTCAATTTTTCGTGCTTGATCGATTAGCATTACAGGTATGCCATCGATAATTTTATAGGCTAATTTTGATTCCAAGCAAATTAATTCTTGATTATTTTCGTCGTAAATTAATTTGCCTTTACTTAGTGGACAAACCAGAATTGCCAATAATTCTTCGGCAATTTTTTTATTCATAAACTTTTGATAAATTTGTTGAAAAATGCTAATTTAACTTTATAATCATCGTTAAATAACTTAAAAATTTTTTCTAAATTTTTTAGAATTTGTAAAATAATTTATAAATTACAATTTACAATTATTGGCGAAATTTATTTTAAGTGGATTTGTAATTTAAGGCAGTAAATGCCAATAAGCAATAAGTTTTGTGATTTTATGATTAAAAAACCTCAAGCAAAAAAATCTCAGTTAAGTCCGAAAGTTATTGGCATTGTTGGTGGCGGACAATTAGGGCGAATGATTGCGTTTAGCGCTCAAAAACGCGGACATCGCGTCGTGGTGTTAAGTGATCAAGCAAATTCGCCAGCTTCTCAAGTTGTTGAAGAGGTTATAATTGGCGATTATAATGATGAAAAAATTCTTAAAAAATTTTGTGAAATTGTTGATATAGCAACGATTGAGTTTGAAAATATCCCTTATCAAACTGCAAATTTTATTGCTAAGCACGTAGATTTTATGCCTCGTGCTGAGATTTTAAAAATCACTCAAAATCGATTATTGGAAAAAAATTTTTTAACAAATCTTAAAATTAAAACCACAAATTATTTCGAAATTTCTAGCTTTGTTGATTTGGAAAAAAAATTAAAAGAATTTAAAAAAGCAATTTTAAAAACTGCTTTAATGGGCTATGATGGCAAGGGGCAAGTTGTTTTAGATCAAAAAAATGATTTAACAAAATTAGCACAAATTTACAAAGGCTTCGCCAATCAGCAATTAATTTTAGAAAAATTTTGTCCATTTGATTTTGAAATTTCGGTAATAGTTGCACGAGGTTTAAATGGCGAAATTATTTGTTATGATCCACTTACCAATATTCACAAAAACGGTATTTTAGCGCAAAGTATTTATCCCTCGAAAATTTCTACAAAGCTAAAACAGCAGGCTAAAAACATTGCTAAAAAAATTGCAACTGCTCTTGATTTAATCGGCATTTTAGCGGTTGAGTTTTTCGTTGTTGATCAAGAATTACTGGTTAATGAACTTGCTGCGCGTCCTCATAATTCAGGACATTTTTCAATGGATGCTTGCTTGACTTCACAATTTGAACAATTGGTTCGCGCAATTACAGGATCTAAGTTGGGTGCTGTTGATTATTTTGCGTCAGGGGTAATGGAAAATTTAATTGGCTCGCAAGTTTTAGAAATTGAAAGATATCAAAAAAATCCTCTTTCTAAAATTCATTTATACGGCAAAAATGAAGTTAAGGAAGGTAGAAAAATGGGTCATGTTAACACCTTAAATAAAATAACTAAAATTTAACAGTAATTAATAATAATAAATTAAAACAATCTTTAATTATGAAAAAGAAAGTAAACTCAACAATAACAGTTAAAAATAAATATCTACAAGATTTTGCTTTTGAAACTATAGAAAACGGCTTTCTTGGCGTTCCTCAAGAATATATTGATCGGGGATATTTAAAAAATTACGATGACGCAAAAGTCATAGTTGTTCCGTTTGGTCTTGAAAAATCGGTGAGCTATGGAGGTGGAACAAAAAACGGTCCGCGCGCCATAATTGAAGCATCTCCCCAAATTGAACTATTTGATGAGGAATTTTGGTTGGAACCTTTTTTGCAATTTGGCGTACTGACTATGAAAGCTCCAAAAATTGATACTAGTTCTGTGGCGAAAAGTTTAGAGCAGTTAGAAAAAATAACTGATAAAATTTTGCAAGCTGGAAAATTTCCGTTAATCCTTGGCGGAGAACATTCAATCACTGCTGGATCGATTCGACCTTTTGTAAAAAAATATCCCGATTTAGCAATTTTACATTTCGATGCTCATGCTGATTTGCGCGACGGTTATGATGGCGAATATTTTTCTCACGCCTCAGCCTTACGCAGAGTTATGGATAATCCGATTTCAACTTTAATTTCTTGCGGAATTCGCAATATTTCTGCTTCAGAAATTCCTTTTTTAGAAGCTAATTCCAAGCGCATTAAAATTCATTTTGCTAAAGATAAAAAAAATTGGAATGTTCAAGAAATTGTTGCGCCATTGAAAGATCGTCCAGTATTTTTAACTTTTGATATTGATGGTTTTGATTCAGGAATTATGCAGGCAACTGGCACTCCGGAACCTGGTGGTATGCAATGGGATGATGCGCTGGAAATTATTCGTCAAGCCAGCAAAATTTGTAAAATTGTTGGAAGTGACGTTGTTGAATTAGCTCCTGTAAAATATCTCCATTCCTGTGATTTTCTTGCTTCCAAATTATGTTATAAAATTTTATCACACGCTTTTTGTAATAACATTTCCACTTTTAAATGATGCAAATGAAAATTGTATAAGCCAAAAAATAATTAAAAATTATGAAAAATCTCATCGCTAAATCTGCAAAAAAAATCTCTTCAAATTTTAATATCGCCAATATCGATATTAAATCATCATCCCGTCAGCGAGTAAATATCGACATGGGTAGTATTTTTGATTTTACCGAAGTTAAAATGCCCATTGAAGTTTTGCGCGGAAGTAAAGATGGTCCAACAATTTTTATTTGTTCAACTATTCACGGCGATGAAATTATCGGCATTGAAATTGTACGCAGAATTCTTGCCAAGCTTGATGTAAAAATTATGAGTGGAACTTTAATTGCGATTCCAATAGTCAATGTTTTTGGTTTTAATGATCGATCCAGATACCTGCCTGATCGACGCGATTTAAATCGCTGTTTTCCAGGATTAAAAAATGGCTCATTAGCTTCGCAATTGGCTTATAAATTTATGCAAGAAATTGTTCTTAAGTCAGATTATGGAATTGATATTCACACCGGAGCTTATAATCGAACTAATCATCCTCAAATCAGAACTGATATAACTAATTACGAAAATTGGCAATTGGCTCAAGCTTTTAATGCTCCAGCAATTGTCAATTCCAATTTGCGTGACGGATCGCTTCGCGAAGCAACATCGCAAGTAAAAATTCCAATGATTCTTTATGAAGCTGGAGAGGCATTACGTTTTGAAGAAAATGCCGTTGAGATCGGAGTGGAAGGGATTCTTCGCGTTTTAGAATTTATCGGCATGCTAGATAAAACAACA
>CAILUF010000254.1 GCA_903837365.1 uncultured Alphaproteobacteria bacterium
TAACGTGCATTCAACTCCGAAGTGCAATCGAAAATACTCGGATTGAAAGAAGGCTAGCTGCTATAGTTCTCAGCTTTTTTCAATCCGACCAAAGACGAGAAGCGCATGAGAAACTACAAACAGCTAAGCCAAGGACAAAGATACCAGATTGAGATTTTATTGAAAGCGGGGCATACCCAAAAAGAGATAGACCAACAGCTTAACGTATCGTCAGCCACCATCAGCCGGAAAATTTCACTCATTTGCATCAAATAAAAGCAGTTGATGGCGATGATAGCAGCCCAATTTTTACATTAACACCAAGAAAAGGAACTCCTAATAAATTAGAATTGATTTATGTTGCCAATGCATCTTCTGGAACAGACAAAGTAAGTATTGTTAACTTATTGCCATTTGAAGGAAATTGGATAGATGCAGAAGAAACGATTAATGTGGGAAGTTCAGGAAGCTATTCAATAACACTAAAAAAACACAGTGACGGAACTGTTTTAATGTCCTATAGTAATCCAAATATTGCAACAATAAGACCCGATAATACTTTTATTCGACCAAAATGGGGAATTTATAGAAGTTTGAATGATGTTGGAAATTTACGAGATGAAGCCGTTCGTTTTTCTGATTTTAGCATTGCGGAAGTCGCTAGTCTCAATGTAAATCCTATTTCGAATAATGAAGAATTGCTTGTTTTTCCAAATCCAATAGTAGATAAATTAGAGTTTTCTGATGTAATTTTAAATAAATTCGATTGCTTGAAATTATACGATTTTACCGGAAAATTAGTGGTCGAAAATAACAATCTATCAAATCAAATTGACATGTCCTTTTTAAAAAGCGGTCTGTATTTTATGCGATTTAGCAACAATGAATACCAAACTGGAAGTATTAAAATAATTAAAAAATAAAATTATGAAAAATTCAATATTGACCTACCTTTCTATTTTCTTGCTTTTTAGCTGTAATGAAACTTTTGCAAAAATAAAACTACCAAGTATAATTGCATCCAATATGGTTTTGCAACGAAATACTTCTGTGAAAATTTGGGGTTGGGCAAATCCTGGCGAGAAAATAATCATTAGAACCAGTTGGTTTTTAGAAACATTAAAAGTAGCAACTCCACAAAATGGTCGTTGGGAAATTACAATAAAAACCACTTTAAGCAAGGAACCACAAACCATTCAATTAAAAAGTATTGAGTCGAATATCAACTTAGACAATATTTTATTTGGCGAAGTTTGGATTTGTTCGGGTCAATCCAATATGAGAATGCCATTGAAAGGATATACAGGACAACCTACATTTGATGGAAATTTGGCTGTTGCCAATTCGAAAAACTCAAATTTACGATTATTTTCCATTACTGAAAATGGTTCGCCAACTCCATTAGACTCTGTCAGCAATTATAAAAAATGGGATAGTGCATCGCCTGAAACCGTAAAAGATTTTAGTGCCGTTGCCTATTTTTATGGAAAACAATTACAAGAAATTTTAGATGTTCCTGTTGGGTTAATAATGTCTTCATGGGGCGGGACACGCATTCAACCTTGGATGAGCAAAGAAGCCGTTGCCCCTTTTTTAGATGTAAATAAAGTTAAAAAAGACACCACCGATAAGTACAAAAGAATTCCATCTGCAATCTTTAATGCAATGATAAATCCAGTCACTTCCTATACAATAAAGGGCGCTTTGTGGTATCAGGGGGAAACGAATCGTGACGAACCAAAAATATACCAACAATTGCTTCCAGAAATGGTAAAAGATTGGCGCAAGCAATGGAATATTGGAGATTTCCCTTTTTATTATGTACAAATAGCTCCCAACAAATATATTGATAAAAGTAATTCTCAATACCTTCGAGAAGCGCAACTTAAAGCATTAGATGCAATTCCAAATTCAGGAATGGCGGTACTTTCTGATATTGGATCAACACAAACAATTCATCCTCCAAGAAAAAAAGAAGTGGCAGAACGATTGCTATTTATGGCACTAAATAAAACCTACGGAATGAAAGATGTGGATGGTGCAAGTCCAGTTTACAAATCAATGGAAGAGAAAGAAGGCGCTTTGTTTTTAAATTTTAACAATGCAGAAACTGGAATATATTCCTCAGAAACCGACGTTAGTAATTTTGAAATAGCGGGTGAAGACAAAATATTTTATCCTGCAAAAGCTGAAATAATCAAACATAAACAAGTTAAAGTATCAAGTGCTGAGGTTAAATTACCAGTGGCTGTGCGTTACGGTTGGAGCAATTGGTTTGAAGGTACATTATTTGACAATAATATGCTACCTGCCTCATCTTTTAGAACGGATGATTGGTAATAAAAAATCCACAAATTTTCAATAATTAATTTTGAAAATTTGTGGAATCTATTCTAATTAAATCCATTGAAAGTGTCTAATTATTTGACCTTAACAATAAGTGGACTATTAATTTTAGTAGCA
>CAILUF010000255.1 GCA_903837365.1 uncultured Alphaproteobacteria bacterium
GATGTCCGTTATTTGCTAAAAATAGCCGTTTAGGGCTATTTTTTTTACGCAAATAACCTTTTCTTCAATCAAAATTTTTTAAATTTTGATTTCGAAGACGACTCGCGACTGGGATTTCTGCGCTTCGCTTGTAATCCCGTCCTTCACTAAAATTAGCTTATTAAGGCTAATTTTTTTACGTGAAGGACCTAAAAATAGCCGTAAGGCTAATTTTAACGTGAAGAACCAGAGGTGAATTTGTAGGTGAATTTGTTTTTTAAAAAATAATAATAAATTAAAATCATCGCGATAACGCCAAAAATTATTTTGATTATTTCTTTTAAATATTGGCTAATTAACTTATGATTTTCGCCGATAAAATATCCACAAAGAACTAAAATTATAGTCCAAATTGATGAGCCTAAAAAAGTATAAGTGAAAAATAATCTCATGTTCATTTTAGCAATACCTGCTGGGATTGAAATGAAGTGGCGAAAGCCTGGAAGAAGCCTTCCGAAAAATACTGACATTGCTCCATATTTCTTAAAAAATTCTTCAATTTTAATAATTGCCGAAGGTTTTATGAAAAAATATTTTCCAGCTTTAAATAAAAAACTACGTCCAATTAATGACGCTAGATAATAACTGAAAATTGCCCCAAGAACATTACCAGCAATTCCGTAAATAATTACCAAATAAATATTCATTAAATTTTTTGCGCATGCGATTCCAGCGGGAATCATAATTAATTCGCTAGGCAATGGAATGATAGTGCTTTCGATGAACATTCCTAAAAAAATTCCTAGATAGCCAATATCAGCCATAATTTGAGCGGTAAGATCAATGAGGATTTTTATATTTTCGTGCATGAGAATTATTTTTTTAAAAAATTATTTGCTTCAATTAATTCTTTAACATTTTGACGACTTATCCGTTTAGATTCAATTATTGCGCGAATTTTTTTTAGTGAATTTTCTAAATCGTCATTTATCAAAACAAAATCATATTCGTTATAATGACTAATTTCTTGAAGAGCTTGTTGCATTCTTTGTGCAACGATTTCTTCGCTATCTTGTGCACGAGCGCGAAGCCTTCTTTCAAGTTCCTGAAGTGATGGCGGTAAAATGAAAATTGAAATTACCATTTCGTTAGGCAATTTTTCTTTAATTTGTCGAGCACCTTGCCAATCAATATCGAAAAGTACGCAATTACCTTTTTTTATTTCTTCATCGACAGTTTTTTTGGGACTGCCGTAAAAATTGTTGAATACCAAGGCATTCTCAAGAAATTGCTGAGAATTTTTCATTGATAAAAAATCTTCATCACTTACAAAGAAGTAATCTTGTCCAGAAATTTCTTGAGGTCTTTTTTTTCGAGTAGTTGCTGAAATAGAAAGTTTTATAGCGGGATCGCTATTAACAATCATCCTGCAAATCGTTGTCTTTCCAGCACCGGAGGGCGATGAGATTATTATAATAAATGGATCATAATTAATAAACATTTTATGGCAATTAATATTAATTTTAGTTAGTTTTTATAAATTATGTTATAAAAAAACTAAAATTAGTAATTTAAAACAAGTATTAATAATTATAACAAGAATTTGTTAATTTCTATTCGTCTTTAACGATGCTGATATCTGGAGCGTCAGGTGCTTTCATACCTACAACGTGATAGCCCGCGTCAACATGCAAAGTTTCGCCAGTAACTCCACCAGCTAAATCTGAAAGTAAAAATACTCCAGCTCCACCTACATCCTGCAAGGAAACATTGCGACGCAGTGGCGAATTATACTCATTCCATTTGAAAATTAATCTAAAGTCGCCAATTCCGCTGGCAGCTAGAGTTTTAACTGGACCTGCTGAAATTGCATTAACGCGAATATTATCTTTACCCATATCCATTGATAAGTAACGAACACTTGCTTCAAGGGCTGCCTTAGCAACGCCCATGACATTGTAATGTGGCATAACTTTTTCGGCTCCATAATAACTCAAAGTAATGATACTTCCGCCACCAGCTTTTTTCATTAATGGCTCAGCTTCTTTAGAAATGGAAACTAAAGAAAAAGCTGAAATATTCATTGTGTTGGTAAAATTTGCTGGAGATGTATCGAGATATTTTCCGCGTAATTCTTCTTTGTCGGAGTAGGCGATGGCGTGAACTAGAAAATCTAATTTGCCCCATTGTTTATCGATTTGCGCAAAAACATCTTTGATTGATTGCGGATCCGAAACATCGCAAGGAAGAATGATGTCTGAGCCTACTGATTTGGCAA
The DNA here is from genome assembly GCA_903837365.1 of uncultured Alphaproteobacteria bacterium. Classification (GTDB taxonomy): domain Bacteria; phylum Pseudomonadota; class Alphaproteobacteria; order Rickettsiales; family UBA1997; genus CAILUF01. Next base: position 2,258 of record CAILUF010000255.1, read on the forward strand.
GTGGTTCAACTCTTTTTTGTAAAGCTTCACCTTGAAAGGTAAAGGCTAATTCTGCGCCATATTTCTTTGCTTCCTCAGCGATACCCCAAGCAATTGAACGATTATTGGCAACGCCCATAATCAAACCTTTTTTTCCTGATAAAATTGTCATAATAGTAGAATTAATTTGTTAATTTATTGTTAAATAGCCACGGTGTAATGGTTGTTCTTTTTGATTCGTAATCTTTAATTTGTTGTTGGTGTTGTAGGGTTAAACCTATGTCGTCAAGCCCTTCAATTAAACAATGTTTTTTAAATTTATCAACATTGAATTTAAAAATTTTATTTGCAGATTTTATTTCTTGATTCACGAGATCAATCGTAAAATTGTTATTTTCATGACTTGCCAATTCAAGTAAAGTTTCGACATCTTGAGATGGTAAAATAATTGGTAAAATACTATTTTTAAAGCAATTATTATAAAAAATATCGGCAAAAGATGGGGCGATAATTGCGCGAATTCCAAAATCAAGCAATGCCCATGGAGCATGTTCACGACTGGATCCGCAACCAAAATTGTCGCGAGCAATTAAAATTTTAGAATTGCGAAAAGCTGGTTTATTTAAAACAAAATCGCTAATTTCTTTTTCGTTTAAATCAAAACGCATTTCGTAAAATAAGCTTTTGCCTAGACCAGTTCGCTCAATGGTTTTTAAAAACTGCTTAGGAATAATCATGTCAGTATCGATATTGATAAGTGGCAGTGCGCAGGCGGTTGCGTTGAGTGTTATAAATTTTTCCATTTAAAATTTTGATTTAGTTTTATTGTTTTATTTTATAAGTTATTGCCAATTGTAAAAAATATTATCCTAAAATTTCAAGCTTAATTTCAAGCTTATTTTTATATTATTGTTTCAAACCTTGATTTAAATGGTTATCTAGGCCAATAATATCTAGATTAATTTGATTTTTTAAATCTTCAACGGAAGAAAATTTTTTTTCTTCGCGAATAAAATCCTCTAATTCAATAGTAATCTTTTTACCATAAAGATCGCCATTAAAATTTAAAAGGTGAGTTTCAAATAAAGGCCGTGATTCTTTATTGTCAATTGTTGGCTTTACACCAAAATTAGTAATTGATAATAGTCTTTCTTTGTTATTACTAATTCTAACAAAACTTTTGTAAACTCCAAATTTTGGTTGAATTTGTTGCGATTTGTAATTGAGGTTTAATGTAGGAAAACCAAGGGTTTGTGCTAGTTTTTTACCGTGAATTACTTCCCCTTCGATAGTGAAATTATGTCCTAAAATTTTATTAGCATTTTTTATATCGCCTGATTTCAATAAAGATCTAACTAAACTTGAAGAGCAGGTTAAATGTTGATTTGCAATTTCAATTTTAACTGGATTAATTTCTTCTAATATAAAATTTGCTCCTTCTAAATCCTTAAAATTTCCTTGACGATTTTTACCAAATGTAAAATCATAACCAACCAATAAATGCTTGATTGAGAGGGTTTTTTCAAGAATATTTTTGATAAAAAAATCCGCGGATAAATCTGCGAATCTTTTGTTAAAGTTTTGTAAAATTAAATAATCAATATTAAATTTTTGTAAGATTTTTATTTTTTGTTTTAATGTTGAAATACGAAAATCAATTTTTTTATTATCGTTGAAAAAGGCTAGGGGATGGGGTTCGAAGGTCATTATTGCGCTAGCTAGATTTCTTTGCTTGGAAATTTCTTTTAAATTTTTAATAATTGCTTGATGACCCAAATGAACGCCATCAAAATTGCCAATTGTTAAACATAATCCTTTGCAACTAATTTCATTAAGAATCAAGCTTTGCGGATGATTATAGGCTATTTCATTGCGATTATAAAAATATTGATGATTGGTTGGAAGGCGAATTATTTGCAAGTTATGGTTAAATTGTAATTGTTAAATTCTATTGAAAATTTTATTATAAAAAACATTAAATTTAAATTTATCAACCTTGACTTAATTTTTAAACAAAATTTTTAAAAATAATGACTATTAAATCTATTTTAATAAAATTATTATTGGTCTTAAGCCTAGAACTATCTGGTTTGAAGATCGTTTTAGCTGATGAATTTTCTCACGGTATTTCTATTTTTGGTGATTTAAAATACCCAAAAAACTTTACGAATTTTGATTATGTTGACATAAATGCCAGTAAGGCTGGAGAATTAAAATTAGGAGTTGAGGGTGGATTTAATTCGCTAAATCAATTTATCTTAAAAGGTCTTCCCGCTTCAGGTTTATCATATCTCTATGATAGTTTATGCGAAGGTAGTGATGATGAAATTTCTACGCGTTATGGATTGATTGCCCAAGCTGTTCGTTTGAGTGCAGATAAAATGACCTTGGATTTTTTATTGCGAAAAAATGCGCGATTCCATGATGGCAAAACTATCAGCGCTGATGATGTTGTTTTTACATTTAATAAATTAATTACAGATGGCCATCCTTCCTACAAAATGATGTATCGCGATGTTAAGGAAGTAAAAAAAATAAATGATTTTTTAGTGCGTTTTGAGTTTAAAAATAATCACAATCGTGATTTAGCGATTTTGATTTCGTCAATGGTTGTTTTGCCGAAACATTATTATGAAAAAATTGATTTTAACAAAACAACTCTCGATTTTCCTCTTGGCTCTGGACCTTACGAAATCAAAGAAGTTAAGCCTAATCGAACTATTGTTTATCAGCGAGTAAAAAATTATTGGGCAAATGATTTGGCAGTTAACAAGGGTCGTTATAATTTTGATAAAATTACCTTTGATTATTATCGCGATAATAATGTTTTGATTGAGGCATTTAAAGCTCAGAAATATGATTTGCGACTTGAAAATGTTGCGCGCAATTGGGCTAATTCCTACAATATCGAGGCAATTAAAAATCAACAAATAATCAAAAAAGAAATTAAACATAGCTTACCAGCTCCAGCGCAAACTTTTGTTCTTAATTTGCGTAAGGAAAAATTTCAAAATATCGCTGTAAGAAAAGCTTTAACTTTGGTATTTGATTTTGAATGGTTGCAAAAAAATATTTTTTATGGATCTTATGTTCGTACTCAAAGTTATTTTGCAAATTCAGAATTTGCTTATCAGGGCTTTAAAATGCCAGCTTCAGATGATGGGGATAAAAAAAATAATGGCTTTAATCGTCAAAATTTAATTTTAGCGCAAAAAATTTTACTTGAAGCTGGTTATAAAATTATCGATAACAAACTCTACGAACCCAACTCCAGCAATCAATTAACCATAGAATTTTTAATTGATCAGAAAGCTTTTGAGATGATAGTTATGCATTATGTAAAAAATTTAAAAAAATTAGGAATTAATGCTAAGGTCTTATTTGTTGAGGAAAATCAATATCAAACGCGAGTTAATAATTTTGATTTTGATATTGTAACCGCAGTATATTCGCAAAGTTTAATTCCTGGATCTGAGCTTTATAGCTATTTTCATTCATCGCAAAAAGATCTCAAGGGCTCGCGTAATCTAGGGGGAATTGCCGATCCAAAGATTGATAAAATTATATTAAAAATTTTAGATGCAAAATCAAAAGAAATGTTGAAAAATGAAACTCAAAAGCTCGATCAATATTTGCTTGAGAATTATTACACGATTTTGCAATGGCATAATAACAGCTATCGCATTTTATATCGAGATATTTTTTCGATACCAAAAATTCAACCCAAATACGCTTTGGCAATTGATGCTTGGTCATTAAAATAATCTTTAATTTAATTTAAAATTTATGTTCATTCGTTTCGAAGAAACTCCTAATCCTTCAACATTAAAATTTATTCCTGATGATAAGGTTGTTTTAGAAAAAGGATCGATGGAATTTAAAAATCAAAAACAAGCTTCTACTAAATCGCCTTTAGCGCTTCAACTCTTTGAAATTGAAGGCGTACAGGCAGTTTTTTTAGGTCATGATTTTATAACAATAACTAAAAGTGATTCAGTTGAATGGTCAAAAATTAAAACCGAAATTCAAGCAACAATTATGGATTTTTTCGTCAGTAATAAACCAATTTTATTTGCAAATATTTTGCAAAATGAAAAATTAAATTCCTCAGAAATTTCTAATTCAACAAATGGCGATAGCGATATCGTAACGCAAATTAAAGAATTAATCGAGGTTAAGGTTCGTCCAGCGGTTGCAATGGATGGTGGCGATATTATTTTTCATTCATTTGAAAAGGGCATTGTTTATTTGACTCTTAAAGGCTCGTGTTCGGGTTGTCCAAGTTCAACAATTACTTTAAAAAACGGTATTGAAAATATGCTCAAACACTATATTCCTGAGGTTGAGGCAGTTGAACAAATGGAAGATGATTAAATCAAAATTTTTTAAAGATTTAAAATAATTTTTTTTCTTCCGATGTTTTCGTCTGATTTTCATGGCTATAAATTTCATTTAAAATGATTTAATTTTTTAGCATTTTATTTAATTTGCATTCGTAGCTCAACTGGATAGAGTGTTGCTTTCCGAAGGCAAAGGTTGCGGGTTCAAATCCCGCCGAATGCACCAAATTTTTAGTAAAAATAATAATTAATTTTTTTTACATTTAATTTGTTGTATATGAATTTATGCCTTTTTAGGCTTGATTAAAATACCAATTCAGTCAAATATTTAATAGCTAAGCAATTAAGAAATGTTAGAAAATTATGAGTGAAATAAATTTAAAAAAAGCCTTTTCACTGATTGAATTATCAATCGTAATTCTCATCATTGGTATATTGATAGCCGGTGTTACGCAATCTTCAAGATTGATAAGAAGGATGAAGATTTTAACTGCTCAAAATCTCACTAACAGCTCACCGATTTCTTCAATGCGTGATTTAATTTTCTGGTATGAAACTTCACTAGATAAAAGTTTTATTGAATCAGAAGTGCAAGATGGCAATTTTATAACAACTTGGAATGATATTTCTCCGCAAAATATTGATAAGATTAATTTACTTCCTCCGGCTTCTTCAGTTAATCAGCCAAAATTTAGCGAAAATATTATTAATGGTTTGCCAGCATTAAGACTTGATGGTGATGATTATTTTAATCTTAACGGTAATTTATTTGTTAATACTAATTTTACTTTGATTATGGTTGAAAGAAAATCTACAACTGCGGGGGCATACATGTTAATTTGGACTCCGCCTTGGAGCGGTGCATGCGGGTATAATGAATGTTTTCACTTTGGTTATCGAAATGATACTCAATTCACTTTTGATTTTTATGCCAGTAGTACTGAGTTTATCAGCAATGAATTAATGGGAGCAAAAAACAGAATTCATACTATGATTTTTGATAGAAGTTTTGGAAAAAAATATTGGTATAATGGCGGTTCAACCCCGGATGCCACCCAAACTGTAGCAAATAGCGTTTGGGCAATTGTTCCGCTTTTAATAGCTAGAAGTTCATATTTTGGATATGGATATAATGGTTATTATTCTGAAGTTATCTTCTTTAATCGTTCTTTAAAAGATGAAGAGCGTATCGCTATCGAAGATTATTTATCGAAAAAATATGCAATTAAAATTACTTAAAATTATACCATTTAAATTTAAACCATATGAAAAATATTAAAGGTTTTTCACTGATTGAATTATCAATCGTAATTCTAATCATCGGAATTTTAGTTGCTGGAGTTACGCAATCTTCAAGATTGATCAATATGATGAAGATTCAATCGGCTAGATCGTTAACAATGACCTCTCCCGTTTCTTCAATATCTAATTTGGTCTTATGGTATGAGCCAACCTTGGAAAAAAGTTTCGATTCCAGCGAAGCAGCTGATGCAACTGAGGTTACAACTTGGTTCGATACTAATCCGCAATCATCTAGTAAGAATAATGCAATTTCCGTTGGTTCTGCAAGACCAAAATATAAGTCTAACTGTTTGAACGGTTTACCTTGTCTAAGTTTTGATGGCAATGATTATCTAGATACTACGCAATTAATTGGCGGATTACGTTTAAGTATTTTTATGGTAGTTTCAGTTGCGAATATTTCGGTTGGCACATGTTGCACAACTTTGCTAAATTCAAATGGCAATTGGATGCTTGGTAAGGCTCACTTTCAATTTGACGGTACGGCCAATATTTCATCAACGACTGGAGTTGTAGCATTTTTTGCAAATGATGTTTCGACTGGTCATTACTCTATTCGTAATGGCGCATTAGCAAACTTTCCTTATATTTATTCTCTTATTGACAAAGGAAATTCAGTAACTCTTTATATTAACGGCGCTACCAGTGGAAGCGGGGCAAGTGTGGGAAATTTAAATGGCGTGATTAAAACTCCGGTTACCCATAACATAGGCTCATGGTTTGATGGAGGAACTCGTTCAAGATATTTAATTGGCTCGATTGCAGAAATTATAATTTTCGATCGTGATTTGAAAATTGACGAAAGGCAAGATGTTGAAAAATATCTCGCCAAAAAATGGGCAATAAAAATATAATAATTTTATAATTTAATCGCATATTTTTTTGCAAGATATGCGCCTATCGCAGTTCTTTCTTCGCTTGATAAAATTCGATTATAGACAACTACTTCCGAAATTTCACCGTTAAATGGCGTTGCTATGACGTTGGAATCTCCGCCAATTCCAACTTGATTATTTGCATTTAATATTGTTGTTCCACCTAAGCTATCAGTAACGCTATTACTATTGTTGATCATTAAAGTTCTTACTCCATTAAGCATATTGCGACTAGAAAATAAAATATAACTTTTATTATCACTGACGGTAATAGTTGAAGTTAAAGTAGTTTCAGAATTTCCAGAAAAAATTTTTACATATCCACCTCCCAAAGCAAGAGGAATTATATCGTTGAAGTATCCAGGAGTGTCAGCACCAATTATAACTGAACCAGTATAAGCTTGAGTTGTTGCGTTTCCCGCTCCGCCATTTGTGGTCCTCATCACCACGAATAAAGAAAAAGTTTCAGAAAATAAATTATTAGTAACAAAACGGTCATCACCGTTAAATTTTAAACCAGGCAAATTATTTATAGAACTACTAAGATATGTTGGCTGTTGCGCAGTACTAGTTTGATTTAGATTAATTTTTGAAGTGCTTGTAGGATTTAAATCATTCAATGTTGAAATTAAACCATTATTAACAGCCTCACTCTCAAGAATAGATTTTTCATCACACATCTCCCACCAAGCTAGCAAACCTTGAATTGAAGGTATTGGCGAACCTTGAGTTGCTGATCTTGCGCTTAATAAACGCATTTGATTAATTAACCTTGAACTTTGCGTTACCCCTGCTACCAAGATGCCAATAATAAGAATGACTATAGATAATTCAATCAGTGAAAAGGCTTTTTTTAGATTAA
>CAILUF010000256.1 GCA_903837365.1 uncultured Alphaproteobacteria bacterium
AAATTTACTTTGCCTTTTATCGGTAATCCTAAAAACTAATTCTAAGAATAAATTTTTTTTAATTATAGCGATGATTTCAACTCTTAGCTCTTGTCGTTTTCCAGATAATTTTGGATTTTTTCAGCCTTTGACTATGGATATGAAAGTTCCGGATGGTCCACCGGAGTTCAAAGCTGGCTGGCATGATGGCTGTAAGAGTGGTCTCGGGATGCGTTCCTTTGCTAATGCTTATGTTTATCAAGATAAAAGATCAGCGGAATTCGGTAGCGGAGTTTATCAACATGATCAAACTTATAACTCCGCTTGGTCGAACGCATTTTTCGTTTGCGCTACATATGCTGGAACTTTTGTCAATTATCATTCAATGAAATATGGGCCATTGCAATGAATAAAAAAATAACTAAACATTTTGTCAAATTATTTTTTTTGATAATGCTTGTATTCGCATATTCTTGTAGCCCAAAAATGGCAAGAATTTTCCCGGGTATTGCTGATAAGGAATTTCCTGAAACTTTAAAAAATTCTTCACCGGATTTTATTCGCGGTTGGAAAGATGGTTGCGAGGTAGGATCCTCAGGTGGAAGCAATACTTTTTACAAAATTTTTTATCGCAGTAATGCTATTGACGGTTTTAAATTTTCGGGAAATAATGATTATCGCGACGCATGGGTCAACGCTTTTTGGTATTGCTATCGTAACATGTATGTTCGTCACAAATCTTCAATTTATAGCTCCTTTTTTGGAGGTTACCGCTAATGAAATTATTATTTTATTTTTTAATTTTATCTTTGACAATTTCATCTTGTCAGATGTTTACCAAAGGTGGTATGGCAACCTACAGCATGTTGAAATTTAAAATTCCTCCGGGCACGCCAACCTTTCGCCAAGGTTACAAGGATGGTTGCGAAACTGCGCTTTATGCTCGTGGCAATACTCTTTATCGCTCAATTTATAAATATCGCTTTGATCCAAAGTTAACCGGAAATACAGAATATCGTTTAGGGCATTCTAAGGGATATGGTTTTTGTTTTCCAACTGCAGGTAGTGGAGATTTTGGTCCGCAATCATCTTTTGATAAATTCATTAATCCTTATGGTTATGATTCGGGATTTAATGCTGGAAATATCAATGACACATGGGGCGGAGGTTTTGATGGCATAATGGGTTCGAGTTTAACGGGCAATGGTTTTAATGGAATTTTTGATGTTTTGCAAAAAGGTGGCAGTGGAACTGGCGAATCCGCACTTGGTGGAAATCCACTTTGGGCAGGTGGATCGAAAGGACAATTTCTTGGTTGGTAGAATTTATTTTAATAAAATGTACTACTAAATAAATTTTCTAACTTAATTTGACATAAACTATTTAAAACAAACAGAAATAACAGAAATAATGAATAATAAACTAAAAAAATATTTTACAATAATTATAATTTTTTTTACTAGCTCTTGTTATGATAATTGGTATAAGCCGATGGGCTATCTTTTTACGCATATGCCTAAGGGCGGATCTCCAGGATTTGAGTTGGGTTGGAAACATGGATGTGAATCGGGTTTGGGAAGTCAATTTGCTGGAGCTTTATACATGAATTTCTATACATGGAGACGCGATCCCGATCTTATTATAGCCAATCCCGATTATCAAAAAATTCGTAAAAAATATCGTAAAGAATTTGCAAAAATTAATTGGAATAATAAGACAGAAGTTAAAAAAAATTTAAGTGATTATTCAGGAATTTTTTGGGGTGCGCATGCTTTTTGTCGACATTCAGTTCTCGAGTCAATGCAAAGTTCTGAAATGACCCCAACCTTACCAGGTGATGAACGATATAGCCCCGGAGGACATAGCATTGGTAATGTTTGGAAGATGACAGGCAAGGGTGACACAAGAATTGGCACGGGTTTTTGGTAAGCAATGCCATTTCCACTTGAATTTTTAATTAAATTTGCTTTGCAAATTTAGCTACATTTTAAATAAATTTGCTTTGCAAATTTAGCTTCAGATCGAATTAACTAAATTTGCTTTGCAAATTTAGTTACATATCGAATCGCCTCGGGCGAAGTGAATTCGTCAATCCGCGATTATATTTTTATTTAAATTAAATTTGCTTTGCAAATTTAGCTACATTTTAATTAAATTTGCTTTGCAAATTTAGCTTCAGATCGAATTAATTAAATTTGCTTTGCAAATTTAGTTACATGCAAATTTAGTTACATATCGAATCGCCTC
>CAILUF010000257.1 GCA_903837365.1 uncultured Alphaproteobacteria bacterium
ACTATGTGTGGTATTAATTCTACTAAGTTGAAACTAAAAATTTTACAGGTTTTAAATTTTGAGAAATTCGAATTTAATTCTCTAATTATCAAGCAATGCTAGCTGTTGGTCTGATGACGATAGCGGTCAAGGAACTGCTCGATTACATTTAAGAACTCGCAAGTGAAACGCATTTTGCGTCAATTTAGTTAGTCGTTATGATTAGCTTAAGTAGGTTTGTGCTCAGCCTTACAGCTTCCCATTGCATTCACGAAAATTTAAAGAATGCGTAAAAATTAAAGTAAAGAAATTAATTTTAGTTTAAGAGATTTTATATAAATTAATTGTTAATAAAACATAATGAATGTAACTTAAAATAAAATTTTTATTCAAATTTAAATACTGTTAACATGAAAATAAATTCTATAAAAACCTTTGAATCATCTGATTGCATGAACCTTAGAAGTTTTGCCGATGATTTGTTTAACGTCATTCAAATTGATGGCTTACTTTCTGAAAATAGCGTTGTTATTAGCTTAAATGCTAAATTTGGTATGGGAAAATCTCATTTTCTGGAAATGTATAAAAATTATTTAAAAGATGAAAAACAAGCTAAAATTATTTTAATTAATTCGTGGAAAAATGACTTTTGCGATGAACCGCTGATTGCAATTTGCTGGGAAATAATCAAATATCTCAATGAAAAAAATGATAAATCAAATCCAATTATTGAGCAATTGAAATCCATAATTGGTATATTTGGCGATATGTCAAATCAGTTTATAAAAAATCAAACCGGCGTAAATTTAAAAGACACTTATAAGAAAAATCAGCATCCAATTGATGGTGATAAAGTTTACGAGCAATTTATTGCCAAAAGAGATTTGTTTGATAAATTAAATCAATCAATTACTGCATATGCCGCTGAAAACCAATTAATAATTTTGATTGATGAGTTGGATAGAACTCGCCCAACTTACGCCATTAATTTTCTTGAAACCTTGAGGCATTTTTTCGATATCAAGGGTTTAATTTTTATTTTAGCGGTCAATAAAGACCAACTAAAACAATCGGTGGAATGTATTTATGGAAAAATAGATTTTGATGAATATTATCGCAAATTTGCCCATAGAGATGTTGCCTTGCCATATAGCGAAGAGGGAATCAATAGTTTTGCTCTTAAGACAGTTGATGAATTTTTTAAAAAAATTGAAGATGATGGAAAAAAAATTGGCATTAAAATAGATGCCCTTGGGGATTCAAGCTATACTACTAAAATCTACATGAAAGAATTTTTTATTAAACTCAAACTTAGCCCGAGGCAAATCAATCAATTTTTTAGGATTTTATTATCATTACTAATCAATGAAAATAAATTTTTAAATTTGGGAAAGCAAATTGCCTCAATCATTTATATCGCTATTGATTTGCACAATTCAGAAATCGCTAAAAAAATTGTAGAAGGAGAATTTAAATATGCAGATATTTTAAATTATTTGCAGATAAAAAATATTGAAACAAATAATTTTAATATGGCTTTGAACTTATTATTTTTATTTTCGAATAACGAAGAAGAATTATTGGAAAACAAAAGTTTTTATAAAATTAAATTTGAAATATCCAGTCAAGATATTTTAAGAC
>CAILUF010000258.1 GCA_903837365.1 uncultured Alphaproteobacteria bacterium
AAAAGAAAAATTAGATAATATTCAAAATCTTGATTTCGCCTTTAATCACAAGGTTTTCAACAGTAAAGAAAATCTAGTTGAAGTTGAAAATCTAGCCTTTGGATATGATCCACAAAAACTATTGATCAAAGATTTATCTTTTTTATATTTTTATTTGATTGGCAAGAGAAGAGAAATCGCATTAGGTGCGCAAAATTTAACCGAGTTATATTTAAAAAATTTATAAAAAAGGTTAGGGGTGATTTTAATTGTAAATTTTATTTTATGTTTATTACTCTATTTCATTATTATCTTGGCTCACCATCTTCTCTTGGCGAATTTTTTGACGCGGTATTATCTGCCTTTGGGCTGTCAGGAGAGGTGGAAGGTTTTTGATCGGTAGTTTTTGCTTGTTTTTCATCTTCCTTAGAATCATCTTTAGAATCATCTTTTCTGGATGGTTGTTGTGATTCTTTTAGTGAAATTCTTAAAACTTTTTCAAACAAAGATTCTTCTGTCATCCTAAGATCTTGATCGTCGAGAGTTTTATGAATCTTATCATCGAGATCCTTATCATGTTCAATTGTAAGATCTTTATTATGCGTAAGTGATAGGTTAATTCCTCTTTCAAGCAGGTCATCGTTAAGTTCTTCATCATCATCTTTAAATATTTCCGCAACTATTTCTTTGGGCTTCTTTTGTTCAAATGAAAGTTTAATTGCTTCTTTAAATTCTTCTTGATCAAGAATTTGTTGTTCTGATTCGAGGATAATAGCGGAAGTATTATCTTGAAAAGATTTTGGGCTAAAAATTACATTGCCCGGATATATTGCATAATTAGCATTTTTTTTAGTAAAGAAAGTTTTTGTCGATTCGCTCATTTTATCTATGTTTTCTTGACTATCGTCAAAAATAAAAATACTAACCTCATGATCTTTCAGCTGATCATGTTTTTTAAATATTTCATTAAGTAAATATTTGCATTGATTTCCTTTGTTGGCATCGCCATTCAGAACCATTTTTAATTCAATTTCCGAACTAAAATCAGTTAAATAATATTTATTAGAAAAAATATTAATTTTAGATTTTACTATAAAATCTTTAATAGCTTCTTTACTGACTTGTTCGGATGCCTCACGTTCCATTGGTTGCAAATGTTTATGAAAAAAATCTCCAGCTGGAATTTTAAGAAGATGATCAAAAGGAGTGGAAACGCATTTAACGTCAATGTTACATCCCCTTCTTCTTAATAGATTATTTACAACAGAGACAAAGTTAAGGTAGTTCTTAGTATCGGCAATATCTAGTTTATCAATTTCTCGAAAAATAGTATTAGCTGTTCTGCCAGTAATTATGAATAATTCTGGTTCTTGCGATGCTCTTTCTTGCGTAACTTTGCTAATATAATCAAGAAGTCTTTCATTGATTTGACCATCAGCCATTAAACACATATCAAAATCACAAAGAATAAGAGTTTTTTTTACATCTTTTTGCTCAGAGATTTTAGCTCCACTTCTAATCGGATCATTTCGTTCTTCGCCTTTATTTTCACTAGTTTTTTCTGACCGAAGATTTGCATCTAAGCTATTGGCAATAGCTCTCAAGAGTTGTAAATCTTCGATTTGCTGTCTGTCTTGTAAATCTTCTATTTCTTCCCTTTCTCCTGGCGTTAAATCATTATCAAATTTTTTCATATTTTCATACTTAAGTTAAATTTTAGAAAACTTATCTAAATTATTTTCTCTTAAAAAGATTAGAGCAAATCAAGTTTAAATTATTTAAGTAAATTAATATTTTTTAAAATACAGTATAATATCCATTCTAAATTTTTTAAAATTTACTCTCTAACTTGAAAAATTTTTTGTTAAATAAATTTAAAAAATTTAAAAAAATATTTTGAGAAAAACATGACGTGGC
>CAILUF010000259.1 GCA_903837365.1 uncultured Alphaproteobacteria bacterium
TAGGAATTACTTATTCATTCTATTTTGGATAAAATAACAGGCAAGATATAATTTCATATTTTTTTAAAGAGAATTTAGCTTGCAAAATTTTTTGAAATTAGAAGTTTTGGAATTTGAAGGGCAGGTATAAAATTTTAAAAAAATTCAACTTCAATTTTTAAATTCTTATTAAAGTTTTTAAAACGAATAATGTCAATTTCCTTGATATTGTAGATCTTTGGCAATGAAAATGTAGTTGATTTTTTACTATCTTGGGTAATCAAAAAGATTTGAGTAACTTGTTCTTGATCTTTTGAGTCGATTTTTTGTTGGAGTATAATTTTCAGTGCACTGATGATTGATTTATCAGCAATAATTAATTTAAGAATTTTGATTTGCCGATCGATTTTTTCGGGTAATTTATTATTTGATTCAGCTTTATTATCGTTTTTATTTTCCTTTGATTGATTATATTTTGCGGTATCATGTGAAATATTTGGAGCTGATTTATTAGAATTATTGTAATTATTTTTTTCGTTTTTTTCAAAATTATTTTTTCTAATTTTAATTTTTTTTATATCAGCAAAATCCTTGTCAGAAGGCTTAACATTCTTTATAAAATCATCTAAACGCGATACGGCTTTGATAAGAATTCTTGCGCCACCAACATCCTTGCGAACTAAACACTCAAGAGCAACCATACTCCCATCCTCAAGAAGGTCACGCGATGTGGTAATTAAGGATTCATCAAAAATAGTTGCTTCATAAATTCCATATGGATCTGATACAGTGAGATAAGCGAATCTTCCTCGCGCAGAGGATCGATGTTTGCTTGATAAAACTACGCAAGCCATTTTTACTAGACTATTATCTTCAAGATCATCTTTGTCGATGTGATTAAAAAAAATTGTTCCGCGTTTTTTTAAATCAGATAAATGATCATCAAGCGGATGTTCATTTAAAAAGAAGCCAAAACTTTCAAATTCTTTTTGAAGTTTTTCAACCTTGAGCCATTGCGCAGATGCTTTAAGGGGAGGTTTGGGAACGCTCTCTTGAGCATTGCCAAATAAACTCATTTGGTTAGAAGTTTTGGCTTCATGGAGTTGTTGAGCATAGGCAGAGAGTATATCAAATGAATCGGCAATTTGATTGCGAGATGCACCAAGATTATCAAAAGAACCTGATTTGGCAAGAGCTTCAATAGATTTTTTATTTATTGTTTTAGGTTCCAATCGTGAACAAAAATCATAAATATCGATAAATTTGCCGTTCTTCTTCCTTTCTTCAACTGCATTTTCCATCATCTTTAAACCTACGGCTTTTATAGCTCCAAGCCCAAAGCGAATGGCAAGTTTTGGTTGATTTTGTGAAATATTATTTTCAATAATTTCGCTCATGGTGAATTAATTTAAAAAAAATAAAACCAGAAATCCTAATAAAATTCTGTAAAAACCAAAGCCTATAAAGCTATATTTGCTAACGAATTTAATAAACCAATTTATTACAAAAATTGCCGAAATAAAAGATGATACGCAACCTACGGCTATTAGTTCAAAATCATTAAACGATAATTGGGAAAAATTTTTGTAAATGTCGTAAATGCAAGCTGATGAAATCGTTGGAATTGCTAAAAAAAATGAAAATTCAGTAGCTGATTTTCGATCTAAACCACAACACATCCCTCCAATTATGGTAGCACCTGATCTAGAAACTCCTGGGATCATCGCAAGGCATTGACAAATACCAATAATTATTGAAGTTCGATAATTTATTTTATCAATATTGTTAACCTTGTCAGAATGCTTCATGCGTTCTACAAAAATCATTATTAATCCTCCAAAAATTAAAGCCAGCGCAATAGAAAAATTTGAGAAAAAATGTGACTTAATATATTCGTGAAATGCTACTCCCAAAATAACTGATGGTATAAATGCAAGAAATAAATTTAGGGAAAACTTTTGGGCTTTTGGTTGATTAATTTTTAATATTGTATCAAAAATTTTATTTCTGTATATAACGCAAATTGCAAAGATTGCGCCAATCTGGATGGCGATCTCAAAGACATTATTTCTAACCGATTCAAATTCAATTAGATATGAAGAAATTAATAAATGTGCGGTGGAAGAAACAGGAATAAATTCGGTAAGACCTTCAATAATACCCAGAATAATTGCTTTGATAAATGTTGATAACTCTAGCACAAACGAGGTTATTGAGTGTTAATGTAAATTTAATAATAATATACTAAAAATATATGAAAATATTGTTAACTACTTAGAATTAATATTATTGAAGTAATTATGTTAAATAATGTTGGATAATAAATTAATTAAAAAATAATCAA
>CAILUF010000260.1 GCA_903837365.1 uncultured Alphaproteobacteria bacterium
CCAAGTAGACCGGACGAGATACCCCGGGCCATGCGGTAGATTCTTCGGCAATGGTCAATACCCCAGGAAAATCCACTTCGTCAAAATCTTGAATGGATAATTATAAAACCAAAGAATGCGGTCCATCAAAGCTATCGTGACGATGAAAAAGAAGAAGATGTTAAACAGCTAGTTTGCAAAACAATTAAATGGTTTTTAAATAATTTTTGACCTTCTTAACAAAAGGTGTGCAAGGTATTTTTTCTATCTCAGATATCTTAAGCCATTGTGCACCATCAGAATCCTCTCCATCGGATCCAATTTTTAATTGACCGCTATAATCATCAGAAAAATATATTAAACTAGAATGTTTTAAAATACTCTCCTGTGAATTATCAAAATAATTATAATAGATCGTTATTACATCATCTGTAAGTTTCTTGAAGGTTTGAATTTTTAAGCCAGTTTCTTCCGCAACTTCTCTAATAAAAGTTTCTTGATTAGTTTCATTTGGTTGCGGACTTCCACCGGGTAAATCATACATCCCTTTATATGGACCACGCGCCTTTCTAATTAGAAGCAATGATTCTGTGTTTTTAATTAGACCATAAATACCAAAATGAGAGTGAAATTTTATCATAAGTTTATAATGTTAATTGATTGTGATTTTATTTACTGTTTTTATCAAGAAAAAATATTGGTTTGGCTTGTCGCAAACAGATGGCGAAGAATTTAAAATTGATAATTTGCCAAATTATAATATAAATCAAGCCTTAGAAAATCTTCAAATTAAAAAAATAGAAAGCAACTATAAAACTGTTGATTTCTAATTTTATAAATATAGCATAGTTGCAGAATTACTATTTTAGTAATTTAGTAACTATAATAAATATGGCAAAATTTTCAGAATATTTAAAAAATTTAAGACAATCAGGACGACTTTCCTTCACAATAAATCAAGCTTCAAGTGATTTAGGAATTTCAAAGCATAATGTCTTGGCTTCAATATTTCGTATAAAAAAAAGTGGAGAAATTATTAGCCCAGCCAAAGGATTTTATGTTATAATTCCGCCCGAGCATCAGTTGCAGGGTTGTTTACCTGCATCGCAATTAGTGCCAATTTTAATGCAACATTTGAAAATTAATTATTATGTAGGTTTGCTTAGCTGTGCCATGTATCACGGTGCAACTCATCAAAAGCCAAATTCATTTCAAATAATTTCTGATAAACAAATTCGTAAAAATTTAAAATTTGGGCAAGTAAGCATTGATGTTATTTACAAAAAATCTTTAGCCAATCTTCCCCTAAAAGAAATTGTAGTTGATAGCGGTTATTTAAAAATTTCTTCGCCCGAATTGACCATGATGGATTTACTGCTTTATCCAAACAGAAGTGGTGGACTAAATCACATTGCAACCGTTTTATCAGAATTAATTGAGGCGATTGATGTTAAAAAATTGCTCGATTTGGCAAATATTTCTAAACAAAAATTTTGGTTGCAAAAATTAGGTTATATCCTAGAAAAAATTGATGTTGAAAATCTTAAGCACAAACAAAAAATTATTAGCGCTTTACAAAAATATCTATTTTCTGGTAAAAAAAATATTGCAAAAAACTATGTGGCATTAGCTCCCGAAATTCTAATTAAAGACTATCCAAGATGCAAGAAATGGATGGTCGTTGAAAACACTTCAATTGAAAGCGATTTGTAGTTTAAAATAAAATTTAAAACAAAAATAATTATGATTCCAAAAATTTTTATAGAGCAGTGGCAATTAAATTCTCCTTGGCAAACTCTTGATATGGTTGAGCAGGATTTAATTATTAATAGGGCATTGGTAAATCTTTATCAAAATAAAAAAGTTTGCGATAGCCTTATTTTTCGTGGCGGAACTGCACTCAATAAAATTTATCTAAAACCTTCGGCTCGTTATAGTGAAGATTTAGATTTTGTGCAAACCAAAGCTGAGCCAATCGGCGAAACAATAGATGCAATAAGAAATGCGCTTAATTGGCTTGGCGAACCAAATCGTCTTTTAACCGAAAGGTCAGCAAAGTTGGTTTATAAATATAATTCCGTCAATAACATGCCGATGAAGTTAAAAATTGAAATTAATACTACCGAACATTTTCAAGTGATGAATGTTAATAAAATAAATTTTGGTTTTGAATCGCAGTGGTTTAGTGGCGAAAGCATTATCGCTGTTAATCAGTTGGAAGAATTAATGGCAACTAAAATTAGAGCTTTATATCAAAGACGCAAAGGCAGAGATTTATTCGATTTGTGGATAGTTTTTAGTAAAAAATTGGCTAATCTCGACGAAACACTAAAAATTTTTAAAAAATATTGCGATCATGGCGGATTAAAAATTTCTAGAGATTTATTTTTAAAAAACCTTGAATTGAAATGCTTAAACAAAGACTTTCAACTTGATATGAATATTTTATTGCCTCACGATTTTCCGCCACATAATATTTCTTTTATTCCTAGTGGAAATAACAAATGGAATTTTGACGAAGCTTTTGAATTTGTTAAAAAAGAAATTATTAATCTCATCTAAATAATTTCCAAAAATCATAAACATCAAAAAGTAGGTAAGATAACTAAAATTATTAGAAATTAAAAAATTTAGCGGTTTTGTTGGCGATATTTACCAATAATAACATTACGGGAACTTCAACCAAAACGCCAACTACCGTAGCGAAAGATGCTCCCGAATTCAATCCAAATAATCCAATTGCCACCGCAACAGCCAATTCAAAAAAATTAGAAGAGCTGATGAAAGAGGCTGGTGCGGCAATGTTATGCGGAATTTTTGCTTTATACATCCAAAAATATGCCAAGCCAAACATTAAAAAACTTTGCAAAATTATTGGCATCGCGACCATCAAGATTGGTGCTGGATTTTTAATTAAAATATCAGCCTGAAATCCAAATAATAAAATTATCGTAACGAGCAAACCACACACGGAGTAGGGCTTTAGGTGATTTAAAAAAGTTGCTAATTTTTGGGTCGAAAGATTTTTTCGAGTAAAATATCCGCTCAACATTGGAATCAAAACATAAAGCAGAATTGATAAAATTAAAGTATTCCACGGAACTTCAATTTTA
>CAILUF010000261.1 GCA_903837365.1 uncultured Alphaproteobacteria bacterium
AATATATCTTTTAAACAAAAATTGTTTTTTTTACAAATATGTCTTGATTTTTATTTTTTTCTAAAGATAGTAGTTCACACCTAGTAAAAAATTTATTACCTTTTTAATTTTAACAATATGCATTACTTTCGTTTAAATATAACGAGTAATGTTTAACATATAAATAATTTATGAAAAAATCTCAGCAAACAAAAACACTTACAATTTCTTTACCGATTGCTTTGTACAAAACGCTTGAACTTAAAGCTCAAAAAAATGATCGTAGCAAAAACTACTTAGTTAGAAAAGCTTTAGAAGTTCATTTAGATGGTAATGTTTCTGAAAAAACTAGTAAAAAAGTTACTAGCAAAAAATCAGAAGAATAGAAATTGTTTGCTTCAGAAAAGTAACTCTTGGGTCTGGTATATTAAATACCAGCCCAAGAGTTTTCTATATAAACTCGATGCAATAATTATTTAAACGCCTAAAAATAATTATAAAATTCATCACCCTTATAAATAAAAAATTCAATTTCTTGAATTAATTTTTCTTTTTCTCGGAAGCTTAGGTCTGACATTTTTTTAAATTAATTATCTGAATAATTTTATATATTCCTCAAAAACAAAAACTCTGTTGCGCTTAAGCCCAGTTATTTCAATTAGAATTTTAAGTTTAACAAAGTCTTCAATTAAGCGTAATGCAGTAGAAAGACTAATTTGCAAAACCTTTGCTACATCATTTGCATCAATGCTGGGGTTGCTATAAAGATGCTGGAGAAACTCTCTTGCCAATCCCTGTTTTTTGCCAAGTTTAATTATTTTATGTTCAACTTTACTTCTCAAAGCGATAATATTTTTGAAAGTTTGAATTGAATTTTCCGAAGTGCTACGCACGCCTTCTAAAAAGAATTTAAGCCACTGCGTTAAATCATCACGAGTTCTAACGCGCGTTAAATTGTCATAATATAAAGATTTATTTTTTTCCAAAAAGTCAGAAAGATAAAGAGTTGGCTTATGCAATAATTGATTGGTTACCAAATACAATGTAATCATCAAGCGCCCAATTCTACCATTGCCGTCTAAAAATGGGTGAATAGTTTCAAACTGATAATGGGCAATTCCAATTTTAATTAATTGTGGAATTGCGATATTTTCATTATGAAGAAATTTTTCTAAATCAGCCATCAAATTTTCTACTGAATCTTGATGAGGCGAAATAAAAATAGCATCTCGTAAACTTGCTCCACCAATCCAATTCTGACTTTTGCGAAATTCTCCAGGAATTTTGTGAGCACCGCGAGCACCTTGTAAAAGTGTTTTATGAGCTTGTTTTAATAAACGATTGCTTAAAGGAATTTTATCCAAAGCCTTGATAGCAGTGTTCATAGCTTCTACATAATTTTTTACTTCCTGCCAATCATCTTTTTTTTCTGGCTCGATATATTCAGCTTTTTGCACGGCATCATCAATATTGGTTTGCGCTCCCTCAATTCGACTACTTTTGGTACCTTCCTTTAAAATATGCATTTTGATGAAAAAATCGACATCAGGTATTAGCTGAGAAAAAGCGTTTAATTCTCCTAATTTAATGTCGGCGTGGCTTAGCAATAGTTGCAATTCAGCATTATCTAACAACCATTCTTGATTAACCAAATATGGCTCGAAGCTTTTATAATGGTAGCGCTGGACTAATTTTCCAGCTTTGAAATTACTGATATTCATTGTCTTTATTTAAAGGTTTTTTTGCAATTAAATAATATTAATAATTGCATTTCAAGTGTTTTGTGATATTATATTAGTTTAATACTTGCAGTTTAAGTGTTTTATCATATTATTTTAGCTTAATACTTGCAGTTTAAATGCCTTAATAATAAGAAAAAGCTACCAGTTTACTTTTTAGATTTTAAAACACTCCGGCTAATCACTCACCCTTTGAAGGTAAGTGATTAGCCCTTACTCCCCTACAATTTTTTCAATCGTCTCGAAGCTCTCGGGCTATAGCTCCCCCCCTTGAGGGCTTACATCCCTACATTTAGTAAAAACACTCATCAAACTTACGGGTTCATCACTCCCCCCTTGAGGGGGAGTCGACGAACAAGCCT
>CAILUF010000262.1 GCA_903837365.1 uncultured Alphaproteobacteria bacterium
AAAGAAAAAAAAATTCCTCAAAAGCTCGAAAAAAAAAGCAAAAAAATTCCAAAAGAGCTTGAAAAGAAAAGAGAACCTGAAAAAAAACTTTCTAGATTTTCATATAAATTAGGCTTTAATAAATTAACTAAAATCGTAGCTTTATTGTTAATTTTAACTTCAATTGTTGTGACATATTTTTCATATGTACGCTACAAAATGATTATTCAACGCATCGAAGAAGAAGTTGGTATTTCGGCAAATCAAGTTGAAAATGTTTTTGTTGATTATGCAAATATTTCCGAAATGCTATTGATTCACCTAAATAATAAAATGCATGAAAATAGCGATATATTTCGCATAAATAATAAAATTTTTCAAGTACTCACTACCTTCAATGAGGATTCAAAGGTTATTAACTCGTTGGGAAATAATTTTATTTCTGGAGCGATGTTTTACTGGATAGATAATAAAAAAAATCTAGTTGCTAGTAGTTCTGGATTGGTATCGAGAGTAATAAATTTATCATCGCGCGATTATTTACAAAAAACTCAAAATAATCCAATGCGTGTCCAAATTGGCTCGCCTGTAATTGGGGCATTAAGCGGTCAATCAATTATTCCAATAGCATTGGGAGTTAATGATGGGCAAGGAGTTTTTGCTGGTTCAATAGTTTTGAGTTTGCGCTTAGATAATTTTTTACAAAAATTTCGTAATCTAAAAGAGCGTAATATTGAATTTGTGATACTTGATGAAGATAACAAGATTATCATGAGTTCAAGTGATGAATTTTTTCGCAAAAATCATGAATTTTATAACCAAGATAATCGACAAAATTTTGGTAAAATTATTCACAGTTTTTCGTTATTTAATTTAAATGGCCATGTAATTTTTGCTAAGGATATTGATAATCAGCCCTACAAAATACTCACTGCAATGCGTTCCAAAAATGCATATAAAACAGTTTCGCGTGAAATGTTTCCAAGCTTTATTGAATTATCTTTAATTATAATGTTTTTAATTATGATCAAAATTATTTATGCAGTATTAATAATTAAGAATAGAAGTTAATTTATAAAATTTTTCTCAAAAATAATTTTGAGGTTATGATTTATTTTATTGAATAGCGATATTATATTTTTTACTCAAATAAGCTTCAACCGCTTTGCGCTCCTCACTAGAAAGTGATCTTTTAAACATAATAATTTCCGCGATATCGCCAAAATAATAATAATTATAATATCTGCCAAGCCATGCATTATCATATGAAGTTAAAGAAGCGGTTTGTGTGGCATCTGCTTTATCAGGAAGATCACCTCCATTAATCCAATATTTTTTTCCGTAAGTACTATTAAATAAAAAACTATGCATTCTTGTAATCGGACTCGAATAGTCTGGAACTGCAAAATCTATATCGTTTCCATAATGAGCTTGAGTGATGGTGTTTGAATTTCGATAAGCTAGAATTAAATTGCTATTTACTGCTGTTGTCAAACCTCCAATCATCGAAAGAAGATCTCCGCCACTCATTCTTTTTTCAATAATAAAAACACTATAAGCGCTTTTGACTAGTTCCGTACCAATAAAATTTAAAAAATCATTGCCATCAAAATATACTCCTGGAATTGTATCATTAAATCGATTGTCAAAAAACGTTGGTTGATTAGCGCTTGTTGTTTGTGTTGCATTATTAGGAATTAAGGCGTTTGGATTAATATCCTTCCAAGTACTTATTTTTAAACCATTGTCTCTTTCGCTATCAATAAAACTGCGTTGAAGTGATGTTTCATACCAAGCAGATAAATCTTTAATTTGACTAACTACAGATTGTTCGGTTAAACTTTGCGCAGTAGCTAATTTAGCTTTTTTTACCATTTCAATACCGTTTAATGACCCAGCTATCAATATGGCAATAATGATAATTACCAAAGAAATTTCAATAAGTGAAAAAGCTTTTTTGTTGTTTAATGTCATGAAAAAAATATTAAATTAAATTAAATTTGCTGAGGAAAATTTTTCTAAATTCAAAATTCAATCAATTCCTTTTGCAATTCATTTTTAATAATTTCTGCGAAATTTTTGGAATAGATTTTTCTCGATTTTTCACCATTAATTTCATAATTGATCGAATCAACGCCAAGGAGGATATAATTGGAATTAGTTATGAAAACTTCATCGGCATCGAGAATTTCCATTAACTTAGCATTTCTTTTAACAGTTATTATTGATTTTAATTGTAAAATCTTTTTTCTAATACAACCTTGAACTATTCTTGATTCATCTTTACTGGTGAAGATTTTTTTATTTTTTATCCAAAAAATATTCGCGCTGGAAGTTTCGCAAATATTACCAAAATCATCAATTAAAATATTATCAAAAAAACCTTGTTCATGTGCTTCAATTCTAGTTAAAACATAGTTTAATGCGCTATGAGATTTAAAAAAGAAACCAGCAGGATTGCGATATGAAACTCCGAGATTAATTTGCGCAGGTGGATCGATTGATTTTTTAGTTTCAATTATTACCAAAGTATCCGATATTGTCAAAGGATCTGCGATATTTATCGGAAGATAGCCTTGACTACCAATTCCACGAGTAACGGAAATTCGCAAAATACCATCATGAAAATTATTTTTGTTAATCAAAATTTGGGAATTTTTTTCAATAATTTTTAAGTCGCATGAAATTTTTAAATATTGCAAAGCCTGAGCTAATCGCCAAAGATGATTTTCTAAATTTATGATTTTACTTGCTGAAATTTTACAACTTTCGAACGCTCCATCGCCATATAAAAATCCTCTTTGCGCTATGGAAATATTAGCGTCATCAGCTTTAATTATTTGATTATTTATAAAAATAAAATGTGACATTTTTATTAAAAAATTTGCTTCGAAATAAGACCCTAAACATTCTGTCGTTGTTTTGCCTAAAGGCAATGAAAAAATCAATTTTTCTTCTTTTAAAAAATTTTCAATTAATTTACACGATTTTATTTAAAGACGTAAGTCACTACAATTATCGTAAATATGACTAGAAGTTGATAATAAAAAATCAAAAAAAGAAATTTTTAAGGCTAATTTATTTGGCGATATATTTATCAATATAGTCAATAATATCAAGCTTTAAGAACTTTTTTATTTGGTAAGCTTGACAATTAACTGGAGGTTTTTATTGTGATTGAGATTAATTTAAAATCTTTAAAGCTAAATCGATAATTTATACTCAATATTTTTAAATATTTACTTATAAATATTTACTTAAGTGTAATTATTTTCGATGGTTTTACGTAATTGTTAAATTGGATTTAATGGGTCTGTAGCTCAGTTGGTTAGAGTCTGTCGTGGGAGAGTCCGTGGTGGGAGAGTCGGTGGTGGGAGACTCCGTGGTGGGAGAGTTGGTCGTGGGAGAGTCGGTGGTGGGAGAGTTCGTGGTGGGTGAGTTGGTCGTGGGAGAGTCGG
>CAILUF010000263.1 GCA_903837365.1 uncultured Alphaproteobacteria bacterium
AATTAATATTTATTTATTACTATTAATAATCATATCTAAAAACTCATTAAATAGATAAAAACTATCACTTGGACCAGGCGAGCGTTCGGGATGATATTGAACACAAAATGCTGGCAAGTCCTTGACTCTCAGTCCTTCGATGGTATTATCAAAAAGTGAAATATGTGTGATTTCTAAATTGCTAGGTAAGGTTTTTTCATCAACACAAAAACCATGATTTTGACTGGTAATTTCAACTTTATTAGTTTTTAAATTTTTAACAGGATGATTTGCTCCGCGATGACCTTGATGCATTTTAATGGTTTTGGCACCAAGTGCTAATGCAAGTAATTGATGACCTAAGCAAATGCCAAATAATGGGATTTTAGCATGTAGAATTTTTTTAATTACATCATTAGCATATTTTGCCGTTTGCGCTGGATCACCTGGACCATTTGATAAAAAAATACCATCAGGACTTAATGCAGTAATTTCTTCGAAACTAGCTTTAGCTCCAACTACCTCAACATCCAATCCAACTTGCGTTAAACAACGCAAAATATTTAACTTAGCACCAAAATCAATTGCTACCACTTTAAATTTATTTTTAGTTTTATCATTTTTTTTAATTTCTTGATATGAATTTAATTCCACATTCCACGCTCCTTGATAACCCCAATTATAACTTTTATTTTCACTTGCAAATGATGCAAGCTCAACACCTTGAAGATCGCTTTGTAAGTTAATTTCTTTAACAGTTTTTTCAATATCGCTTTTGGTAATTTCATCCTGATAAATTATCGCTACAGTTTTGGCACCAGTTTGTCGAATCTTTTTAGTGATTGCGCGAGTATCAACATTGGCTATACCAGTTAAATTATTTTTAATCAGAAAATCTTCAAAATTATTATTAGCGCGATAACTTGAGGGATTGGTAATTAATTCGCGAATTATTAAACCTTTTGCCCTGACTTTTTTAGCTTCAATATCATCGTTATTAACGCCAACATTACCGATGTGAGGAAATGTAAAATTGATTATTTGCCCTGAGTATGAAGGATCGGTTAGAATTTCTTGATAACCTGTAATCGAAGTATTAAAACAAATTTCACCGGTTATTTTACCCATTTTACCAACCCCATATCCATAAAAACACTCGGAATCTGGAAAAATTAAAACGGCATTTTTTGGTTTAGATAATAATAATCGATTATTAACTAAATCAACTGGCTCTTGTTGTAGAGTCATATTGACCTTGGAATTAACTTGATTTTTATTAATCTTAGAATTTGAATTTTTCATTGCTAAAAATTTAATCGATGACTTTGTTTTTTTTACATTTTAAAATCTTGATCTAAAATCTGCAATCATCAAATTTAAGTTTATGAAAAAAAATTTATTAAAGAAAAAACCTTATTTTGAGAAATCTAAAAAAGATTCTAAAAATTATTCAACGAAGAAAATTTCTAAATCAGCCAAGATCGATATTATTGATTCCTCAAGCAATCTTTCGCTTGGTAAACCAACCAACTATCAATTTTCTTCGCCAAACATAGATCTTCTCCAAAATATTGATAATCCTCATATTGACGTTGATTACGTTATTCGCTTTACTTGTCCTGAGTTTACGTCTCTTTGTCCAATTACTTCGCAACCTGACTTTGCGCATCTTATTATCGAATATGTTGCTGATAAAAAACTAATCGAAAGTAAATCATTGAAACTTTATTTATTTTCATTTCGTAATCATGGAGCTTTTCATGAAGATTGCACAATCAGAATCGCCAAAGATTTAATAAAATTATGCAAACCAAAATGGCTTCGCCTTACTGGATATTGGTTTCCCCGCGGAGGAATTCCGATTGACATTTTTTTTCAAAGTGGATTACCACCAAAAAATATTTTTCTAAGTGATAATTCATCTTACAACTACAAAGCTCGCTAATGTTATCTTTTTTTAATTTTTCTACGCCAATTTATCTTCCGCAATTTGATCCAAATATTTTTACGATATTTGGTTTTTCAATACGCTGGTATTCCCTAGCCTATGTAATTGGTGTAATTTTTTGTTATTTATTTGTAAAAAAACAAAATGAAAAACGTCATTTTATGAATAGCGCAGCGGAAGAGAATTTTATAACCTATATTATTTTTTCAGTAATTTTGGGTGGAAGATTTGGCTATGTTTTCTTTTATAATTTTAGTTATTATTTAGAAAATCCATTGCAAATATTTGCCTTCTGGCATGGTGGAATGTCCTTTCATGGCGGACTTTTAGGGGTTATTTTAGGAATATTTCTATTTACAAAGAAATATAAAATTAAATTTTTTTTACTAACTGATTTACTTGCAATCAGCTGTCCTATTGGAATTTTTCTTGGTAGAATTGCTAATTTTATAAATTTAGAATTATATGGCAGAGTTACTGATTCTAAGTTTGGAATGATATTTCCAAATACTGGTATTTTACCTCGTCATCCTAGTCAGCTATATGAGGCAGGACTTGAAGGACTTTTAATGTTTATTATTTTAATTTCATTTTTTAAATTTACTAAAATTAAAAATTACCATGGAGCGTTGAGCGGATTATTTCTTGCGCTATACGCAATATTTAGAATTATCATAGAAAATTTTCGCGAACCAGATAGCCAAATAGGCTTTATTTTTAATTTTATAACGATGGGGCAAGTTTTATCAATACCCCTGATTATCAACAGCATCAAATCAACCGACGCAGGATCCTATACAGTCAAAGTAACAAGCCC
>CAILUF010000264.1 GCA_903837365.1 uncultured Alphaproteobacteria bacterium
GTAGTTTTAATCCAAATCCAGTTGCACCTTTGTGCGCCATGGCATCGCCCTTGCCTTTCCATGCCACTCCAGCTATATCCAAATGAGCCCATTTGGTTTCACCAATAAAACGCTTGAGAAATTGCGCCGCAGTTATACTTCCGGCACCTCTCCCACTACCAACATTTTTCATGTCAGCGATATCAGAATTGATCATTTCGTCATATTCTTCGCCAATTGGTAAACGCCAAACCTGCTCGCCACTAAGCTCACCACTCTTGGTTAATTGCATAGCAAGTTCATCATCATTACTGAATAATCCGGCGTAAACATCGGCGAGACTTACAATAATCGCTCCGGTTAAAGTTGCAAGATCAATGATTAATTTCGGTTTAAATTTAGTGTTAGTATAATGCAACGCATCAGCTAAAACTAATCGACCTTCAGCATCGGTGTTAATAACTTCAATGGTTTGACCCGACATCGAGTATACAACATCACCTGGTCTTTGCGCAGTTCCAGAAGGCATATTTTCAACCAATCCAATAACGCCAACGACATTTACTTTTGCTTGGCGTTGCGCTAAATTTCGCATTAAACCTGCAACTACAGCTGATCCAGCCATATCGGTTTTCATATCTTCCATATTGGCCGATGGTTTAATTGAAATTCCTCCCGTATCAAAGGTAACTCCCTTACCAACGAATGCCAAGGGTTGCTCCCCCTTCTTGCCACCATTCCATTTTAAAATTACTAATTTTGATTCGAAAGCACTACCCTGACCAACTCCCAACAAGGCATTCATTCCTAATTTTTTCATTTGCTCAACGCCAAGAATTTCAACTTCCAAACCATCTTTTCTTAAATCTTTACAAATCTCTGCATAGCTCTGCGGATTGAGAATATTGGCTGGTTGAGAAACTAAATCGCGAACGAAAAAAATATTATTTGCCAAAATTTCTAATTTAGAAAATTCTGTCTTATTGGCTTTTTCATCAACTACAAAAAAATCAATTTTATTTACGCGTAGTTCCTTATCAGCTTTTTTATTTACAAAATATTTGTTAAAACGATATCCCTGCAAAACCATGCCAAATGCTAATTGCGATGAATTTTTACTGTGATTTTTATCAGCAAAAATTATTTTTACTTCACTAAATTTTGCACCATTTACAAAGGCTAAAATTTTAGCACCAAGCTTTTGCAAAGATAATTCATTTAGTTTTTTTTCCTCGCCAATTCCAACTAAAAGTTTAGAAATTCCTGAATTTGCAACGAGTTGCAATTGATTAAGCTTACCGGTAAAATTAAATTTCTTTTCAGCATTTAAAATTAAATGATCATTTGATTTGCTTACAGCTTCTTGACTTATCAAAAAAACTTCAATGGCATTAAGTGGATATTCAGACGCTTTAGAATTATTTTTAGCGTTACTGTTGACAGCTGTTTTTAGTGATGATAAATTGATAAAATTAATTTTCATAAAAGATTTAAAAATGTTAATTATTTAAGATTTGGTAAAATATGTTTTAGAAATTAAATAATTAATTTATTTTTTACCAGTCAAATTTAGCATTGAATTTTTATTATTATATTCATGGAATTTTATTTAATTTCGAATTTATTTAGCCTTGGGTTTTTTGGTGGTTTTAGCCATTGCATTGGCATGTGCGGACCATTTGTAATAACGCAAGTTGGCAATAATTTACAAAAAACTTCATTGGTAAATTTTAATTTTTTTACTCGCTTAAAAAATTGCGCTTTAATTCCATATCACTTAGGTCGAATCCTTAGTTACAGCTTCATTGCCTTTATCAGCAAACTAATTTTAAAATCATTTGACGATACTAGATCTTACCATATTTTCTCAGCGATTTTATTAATTATTGGAGCTATTTTCTTTTTAAAAATTCTTTTCGAAGATAATAATTTCTTATCAAAATTAACAAATATTTTTGTAAATTTTCTCACTAAATTTACTGCTAAATTTTTTGGCAATAATCAGAATTTTTCCAATCAAAAATTGCTTAAAAAATTAACGAGCAAAATTCCAAAAATTATTTTTTTTAAATTTTTTAACCAAAAATTTTTAGCAATAATTAAATTTTTATTTGCCAATCCACGCGGAATAAATGGTTTTATTTTAGGAATAATTTTGGGTTTTTTACCATGCGGTTTGATCTTTGGTGCTGTAGCGATAACGCTTAATTTTTCTTCGCCATTATTTAGCGCTTTTGGGATGATGATTTTTGGTTTATCAACTTTTGTAGCACTTTTTTTTACTGGCTATTTTGGAGGTTTTATTTTAAAAATTAAGTCGCTGAAATATTTTACAAAATTTATTATTTTTCTAAATATCGTTACGCTTTTAATGCTAGCGGTCAAACAAATTTTATTATGAGCAATCTTAATTCAAGCCATACGCACTCTAATGCCTATAGCGTCGACTACAATTACCAAATTGTTAAACTATTTACTCTATCAGCAACCTTTTGGGGTATTGTTGGATTTTTAGTTGGCGTTCTAATCGCTTCGCAAATGGCCTATCCCATTCTTAATTTTAACCTAGAGTGGACTAGCTTTGGAAGACTTCGTCCTTTACATACCTCAGCAGTAATTTTTGCTTTTGGTGGTAATGTTTTATTTGCGACAAGTTTTTTTGTAATTCAAAGAACCTCACAAGCAAGGCTCTGGGGCAGTGATAATTTACATAAATTTATTTTCTGGGGTTATCAAATTTTCATCATCTTAGCTGCGGTTGGCTATGTTACGGGCGTTACTCAGGCAAAGGAATATGCCGAACCTGAATGGTATGCCGATTTGCTGTTAACTGTTGTTTGGGTTTGTTATTTCTTGGTATTTATCATGACTTTAAAAAATCGTCGCGAACCTCATATTTACGTTGCCAATTGGTTCTTTATCGCCTTCATTGTTACGGTTGCAGTTTTGCATATCGTCAATAATCTTTCTATTCCCCTTCGCTTAGATAGTACTGAAAGTTATCCTATTTTTGGTGGCGTACAAAGCGCGATGATTCAATGGTGGTATGGTCATAACGCCGTTGGCTTTTTCTTAACGGCAGGATTTATTGGCATCATGTATTACTTCGTTCCCAAACGTGCTCAACGTCCAGTCTATTCTTATCGCTTATCAATTTTACATTTTTGGTCGTTAATTTTTATTTACATCTGGGCTGGTCCGCATCATTTGCACTACACTTCCTTACCTGATTGGGTTCAAACATTAGGAATGACTTTATCGATTATGTTGTGGATGCCATCATGGGGCGGAATGATCAATGGCATTATGACTTTATCAGGAGCGTGGGATAAATTACGCACCGATCCGGTTTTGCGTTTTTTAATAACTGCAGTTGCGTTCTACGGCATGAGCACTTTTGAAGGTCCGTTAATGTCAATAAAAACTGTTAATGCCTTATCGCATTATACAGATTGGACGATTGGCCATGTTCACTCAGGAGCATTGGGCTGGGTTGCGTTAATTAGCTTTGGTGCACTTTATCACATGGTTCCAATCCTCTGGGGCAAGAAAGAACTTTATTCGCTGAAATTAGTAAGTACCCATTTCTGGCTCGCAACAATTGGCATTGTTCTTTACATTACGGCGATGTGGATTTCGGGAATTATGCAAGGCTTGATGTGGCGATCTTACGATGAAATGGGTTTTTTAAGTTATTCATTCATCGAAATAGTTAAAGCATCGCATCCGCTTTACGTGGTGAGAGCTTTGGGAGGATTATTTTTCCTAAGTGGGGCTTGCGTAATGGCCTATAATTTTTATAAAACTATTGCCACAAAAAAAACAATAAATCATAATTTTTAAAATTAATTTTGTAAGTATGTTTAAGCATCATGATAAAATTGAACGCAATTCGGTTTTACTATTAATTCTCACCGTAATTGTTATTTCAATTGGTGGAATCGTTGAGATTGTTCCGCTTTTTCGTATCGAAACTACCATTGAAAAAGTTGACGGCATTCGCCCTTACACTCCATTGGAATTAGCAGGAGCAAAAATTTATAAACGCGAAGGATGTTACGGTTGTCATTCGCAACAAGTTCGTGTTCTTCGCGATGAAGTTGAGCGTTACGGACATTACTCAATTGGCGCTGAAAGCATGTATGATTATCCTTTTCAATGGGGATCAAAACGAACTGGCCCTGATTTAGCAAGGCTTGGCGGTAAATATTCTGACGAATGGCATACACGTCATTTAATTAATCCGCGCGATGTTGTAAAAGAATCAATAATGCCTGGTTATAAATTTTTAGTTGATCGCGATGCGAATATTCTAGGAATTGGCGATGACATGTCAGTCCTAAGAAAACTCGGCGTTCCTTACGATGATGAGATGATTCAAAATGCCGTTTCTGATGCCATGCTCCAAGCATCAACTGATCGCGAAGCTGAAGGGTTAATAAAGCGTTATGGTAAAAAAGTTA
>CAILUF010000265.1 GCA_903837365.1 uncultured Alphaproteobacteria bacterium
TGTTTAAAGAAATTCTAAATAGTTATATTTTCAATAATAATCTTTTAATCTTTTTATTATCTTTATTTTTCTGCGTATTATTCGCGATAATAATTTTAAGAATCGTTTTAAATTTTTTAATTGATGAAGTTTATAAAAAATATAAAAAACTAAAAAAAATTCTTCCCAAATCTCAGAAATTTATAAAAGAGGAAGAGGAGTTGATGCGTTACAAAGACAAGCTTCCCAAGGCTCATTCACAAGTAAAGTCAGAAATAAATAATGCGGTAATTAATCAAGAATTACCCGTTTATGAACTTATCGAAAGACCTAAGGAGCAGGATTTGAGTCAAGTTGAGATAGTTGATATAGTAAAACCAATTGGTTTCTGGACTTCTATGATTTTAGGACAAAAATTAACTTATTTAATTCAATCAGCGCAAATGCTCAATAAAAAAGGTAGCAAAGGTTTTTGGGTTAGTATGGTTGAAGCCAAAGATCGTGTAGCTGGAAAACAACATTCGCGCGGAAGATAATTGAATTTATCTAATGCTAACATTTTAATTTTTTTAAGAATAATCAAAAATTTATGCAACAACAAATTCAAAAGTTGAGTGTTAAGTTTAATCACTTTTTACGAAAAAATTTTGTAGAAATTCAACGATATGATTACGAGGAAATAAGAAAAGATATCGATGAATTTATTGAAATTGTAAAAAATCAAAATCAGCTCCGTGCAGATATGTCAAGGGTCTTTTGCGAATCTATTTTCAGTGAAAACAAAATTAACATCATGCATATTATTGCCAAATTTGGTACTGTTGAGCAGGTTAATAAAATTGTTGATGTTGCAGGAGTTGCAGCGGTAAATACACTTGATATAAATTGGTTTTCACCGCTTCATTATGCATCAATTAATTCTCGAGATGATATTGTTTCAGCTTTAATAAATCTTGATGCCGATCGTAATTCGTTAACATCACAAGAAACTAGAAAATGGCATTGCATTCATTTTGCTTGTCGATATGGCAGTTTAAAAATTGTTCAAATTTTTACAAATCTTGGAGTTGATAAAGAAATTCGTACTGGTTTTGGACTTACTCCTCTGCATGTTGCATGTGAATTTGGCAAAATTGAAATTGTAAAATACTTGCTTGGTCTTGGCATTCAAAAAGATCCAATCACCATTGACGATAATCAAAATATGACTCCTCTGCATTATGCTGTAGTTGGAAATTTTCAGGCATTATGCGAACTGTTATTGATCAATGGTGTTGATAAAAACAAATGTGATATTAAAGGCTACAGCTCTCTTGATATTGCTGCAAAAAATAATTTAACTGAAATTGTTAAAATACTTTTGAGATGGGGAGTAAAAGATATCGAAGATTCTTATCAAATTGCCAATTCTTTGAACAACAAAGAAGTTAAAGAAATTATCCAAAAATATATCAATGCCAAAAAATGTTTATTTAATAAATCATTATTAAAAAAATTAACTCCTGAATTGATTGAAATGCTTAATAAGTTCAATAATGTCAACCTTTCACAGCCTGTTGTAAAAATTTTTGGCAATGTTGAATTTAATGCTTTTGGAATTTTTAATTTAACCAATATACTTGGTTTTTTTTCGAAAAGGGAAATCGAGTTTGTAGAATTTGTTGAAAAAAATGAATTAATTGATTTATGCGATGCTCTTGATCACATCAAGGAAATCATGGTTAATGGCCATAATGAATTAATTAAAATGAGTTTAGAAAATGTTTAATATTATTTAGAAATTGCAATTATTACCTTTGAATAGCTTTAAGCATTTTTTTAATTACTTCGCCAAGCCCGTAAAATATCGCTTCACCAATTAAAAAATGACCAATATTTAATTCCACGATTTCATTTATTTTGGCAATTTTTTTAGCAGTTTCATAATTCAAGCCATGTCCAGCATGACATTCCAAGCCAAGTTTATCGGCATATTGTGCACAATTTTTAATTTTTACAAATTCAGTATTTTGAGCTTTTTTAGTTTTTACACAAAATTCACCAGTATGAAATTCAACTATATCAGCATTGATTTTTTTAGCACATTCAATTTGTTTTAAATCAGGGTCGATAAAAAGTGAAACGCGAATTTTTTTCTTATGAAGTTCGGTAATAATTTTTGTTAATTGTAATTGATTTTTTATAACATCTAATCCACCTTCAGTAGTTATTTCACGACGTTTTTCGGGAACGATGCAAACTGCATTTGGCTTGGTCTTTAAAGCAATTTTTAACATTTCTTGGGTAGGAGCCATTTCTAAATTGATTGGTAATTTTATGGTTTTTTTTAGCTCTTGTAAATCTTCATCGCGAATATGCCTGCGATCTTCGCGTAAGTGAATTGTGATGCCATTTGCACCATTTTTTTGCGCTAAAATTGCTCCTGCAACTACACTGGGATGACTGTTTCCCCGCGCATTGCGAATGGTTGCAATATGGTCAATATTTACTCCCAATCTAATTTTTGATGAGGAATTTTTGTTCAATGTTTTATTGGAATTAATTCTTTTTTTCATAAAAAATAAAATAACTTAAATAGATCACGCAAGCAATGATTGCAACAATAGGGAAGCATTGAATGCCAATAAATTCACCAACTAATCCACCAACGATACTTCCGCAAATTGCCCCTGAAGTTCCGATCAGTTGAAAAGTCGAACCAGCCGAAATCAACATATCCTTGCTATAATCCTCATTCATCATTTTATACACCGCAACAAAAATACAAGCGGTAAATGATCCAAACATAAAATAAATAAAAATTATAAACCAATAGTGATTATGATAAACCAACAGCATTAAAAAACAATTAAGACATCCTATGAAGCCAATATTTATTAATTTTTGAGGTTTAATTTTCTTTAGTAAAATTCCTACAAGCAAATCAACAAATCCACTGGCATAATAAGCGGTAATAAATAGCCCTGAACTCTCGAAGGAGTAACCTAGTCCAACTCCATAAATTACAGAAAAACTCATCAAGCTATAAGATTGAAAATCTAAAAAAAATCTTGCCAAAAAACATTGAGGATTTTTTTTAAAAAATTCAATTAAGCTTAATGAAGTTGGGTTAATTTGTGGTTTTGGCAATTTCTTCAATGGCAATAAAAACCAAAAGGAAGATAGCGTTAATAAAGCTGAAGCGATAAATGAAAAAATACTATTTGCTCCTAAAGCCTTTACTATCAATGGTCCAATCCCAACGCCAAGTGAGATTATCATGCTAAAAATCCCGATGCCAATTCCACGATTATTATTATCCAACAAAATATTTAACCACGATAATCGTGATATTGCGTATATAAACCAACAACTTCCCGTAACAGAAATTAGTAGTAACCATAGCCAAAAATTTATATAAAAATAAAGCAAAATTGTTGATGATGCGTAAAATATTGCACTGAATTTTAAACTTTGCATCAAGCGAAATTTGGCGATGATCTTTGCTAAAAAAAATGAAGTGATAATTGCAAAAAAAGTTTCAAAAGCAGAGGCAATTCCAACCAGTGCTGGACCAGCTCCATGCAGTTTTAAATTGGTTGGAAAAATAACCAAATTAATTCCAAATGCACAAGCAAAAAGAAAGAAACTCAAATATAAAAATTTTAATTCCTTAGTGAAATTTAGATTTTGAAAAATGCCCGTCATAAACTCAAATATTAAAAAGTAAAA
>CAILUF010000266.1 GCA_903837365.1 uncultured Alphaproteobacteria bacterium
CAAAATCTTTTAAATCAATCTCCGCTTTACTTAAATCGACTTCACTTAAAAAATTATTGCTATGAATATTTTTATTAATTTTGATATTAACATCACCGCGCAAATATTCATTTTTTAAATTTAAAACTTGCGAATCAGCAATAAGAGAAATTTGCTCAAGATTTAAATTTTCTTGCAAAGGCAAGGAAATATTAAATTTTGTTTTAGCCTCGCCATTCAAATAATTTTCAACTTCTTTGGCAAAAGTTGAATTATAATTAGCGTGTTTGAGGGTATCAAATGCTGGACCGTGAAGATTTCCAGAAATTTTTAAAAATGCTATCGGTGCGTTAAAATCATCAATTGTAACGATCGTATTATCGATTTTACTTTGCAAAACTTCACCTTGCGATAAGCTAATTTCCATATTATTTTTATTGAATCTGGCAATACCAAGTAAATTTTTTAGATCAGGAAAATATTGATCGTAACGCAAATTCATTTCGCTAAAAATTACTTCAGAATTTATATCGACCAGCTCAATTTGATCATTATTTTTTTTACCCAAAAGTGTAAATTTAGCAAAAGCATTTTTTATTAAACCATCGCTAACATGCTCAATTACCCATTTGCGAACGCCATTTTGATCGAGATTAATTGGCCAATATTTTTCAAGCTCTGCTTGCAAAATATTTTGAGTACGAATAAAAAAATCCATTTTTAACGATTGATTTTGTAGATTAGAGACCATGAGTGACATTTGAAAATGCGGATTACTCATACCATTTTTATCGTTAATTTCACTTATAAAATCACCTTCAATTTGCGATAAATTTAACATGCCTATTTCATGATCATAATCACCGCGAATTTTAAAATTATTTAGATCAATCTTTTTAGAAAAATATTGCGCTAAATTAAAACTGCCTTGATTGGCAGTAAAATTAAATTCAATATTTTTTATTTTTTTCTGATTCATTTTTAATTTTATATTGCCATCGAGCTTTGTGAATATCTTATCAAGATCGCTAAGACGATGATGAAATCCAGCAATTGATTTAGGAGCAAAATTTTTAATATCGGCATCGCATTGTAATCGCGAATCCTTAAAGAACATACATTCCATTGCCATATTAATAGCATTTTCATCCTTGTTAATATTTATAATGCCCTGCGATTCAATTGAGAGGTCTTTCTTACGCGCATCTGCTCTGATTTTAGCTTGTTTAATAAAAATTTGATTAGTTAGATCGCCATCGATTAATACTAAATTGGCATTTTGTAATTCAAATTTTTCGATGATAATATCACCCTTGCGCATCTTGTGAAGAAATTGAGTAATTGCCGATAAATCTCCTGAATTATTATTTACAGAATTGCTTGAAGATAAGCCAGATAAGTTAATGGTAATTTTAGGATCGATAATTAATATTTTAGATGGCTGAAAATGCAAAAAAAGCATTTTTATTATTGAAAATTCTGCCTCAATTCTTGGTAAAATTAAAGCCTGTTTTTGAATTTCCATTTTGTTATTATCGTTTGATTCGTAAAACAAACTGATATTTGACCCAACTATGCGAACAGTTCCGTAACGCGTAAAACTAACAAATGTTTTTTCCAAATTAACATCATTGCCAAAATTTTTTTTCAAAACCTTTTTAACTTCAGTGGTTAATGCCGGAAAAGACATTGGCTTAGCTGATACCAATATCACAAAATAAAAAAGTGATAATGTTAAAATTATCAAAAAAGAAAAAGTTAATTTATAACCCAAGGATAATTTTTTCTTTATTGACTTATGTTTGTTATGGTTTTTTTCTATTAACTTCTTTGACATTCTATTAAAAATATTAATAACTAACTATTTTAGAATTTATTTATAAATAATCAACTTAAAAAGTAAACATAGTTATAACAGTTACAATTTTAAATAACTAAACTTAATCAATATCTTGATCCTCCTTAAACATTGCAAAATTTTTAATTAGCAATATATCAATTTCGCTTTCTTTAAAACAGCGATTAGCATCAATTACATCAAAGGCTAAGATGTCATTTTTTAAAGATAATGGCAAAGTAAAAATAAATTCAACTGCGTTTAGATTAAAAGATTTTTTTATTATTTGATAAAAAATTTCGTCATCCTTAGCATCCATGCTTTGAAGAAAATGGAGATTTTGTGAGGATTTTTCCTCATGAGAATTTTGAGTAAAATTATTATTTTTTTCGTGTTTGTTTTTATTAGTAAATTTTTGCTTTCTAGTAAAATTAAAATAATCTTTATTAAGCTTTGAATCCTTGAAATCACTGAGTATTTTAACGGAATTACCAACAAAATAATCAAGAGAATTATCGCGTAGAAAAATTACACCAATTAGCTGATTTTTTGGATAATTTTTTTCATAAAAATTTTTGATTTTTAAAAAATTATTTTCGCTATATTTTCCACCAAAAATTGTTAAAGGTGAATTTAATATAACATTACTTAATTCAACATAACCTCTTTGCCATCCAATTATTAAACCTTGATTTAAACTTTGCGAAACAAGATTAACAATTTGGTTTTCTTCGCTAAACTCCAAATATTTAACTTGCAAAACACTAAGAATATCCTTGATATTTGCGCAAGAAAAATTTGCAGGAGAAGTAATTAACGATAATTTTTTATCAATAATTTGTCGACCCTGACGCAAATATTGATGATATGTTAACAGCGCAGATCCAAGCGCTTCTAGATTTCCATTGCCAAACTGCACAATTACAACTTTTTCAAATATTTGCATTTGACGAATTTTATCAACCAAATGTAATGTCATAATTTCACCTTCATTGACAAGTAAATTCTTACTGTCAGTAACTTTTTTTATATTCTTTAGCAATATTTCAACAATCTCTAAAATCAATTTTTCAAAGGCGATATTTAACTGAATAAAAAAGGATTTTTTATCATAAATATTTTCAATTATCGATTGAAATAATTTTGTAAATTCAGCATTGGCAATGAGATTTCCCCTAGAAACTCTAAAATAGATCAGGTTAATGTGAAATGATCCATCCTTTTTTATTTCAATTAATTTTTTTAACAAATTATAAATTTCTAAAACAATATTTTCTTGAGTATTTTTAGATGAAAGATTTTTAGATATTTTTTGATCAAAAAAATTTACTACTACTTTTTTAAATAACGAAAGTGAATGAGGAAAATTAATTTCTTTCAAAAAATCAATTTTATTTTTATTGCCATAAGCTATTGAAATTGGCGATTGGAATGTTGAATCGTTAAACACTAAAATTGCCGATTCCCGAAAATTTGAAGTAAAAAAACATCCTCCACAGCTCGCAAAATTTGCTTGGGTAAATAATATTTTTCGAGATATTTCGTTATAAAATTTTTTTTGCGATATTTTTTGACGCTTATTTAATAATATTTCTTGCTGAATTTTTAATAATTTTTTTTGTATATTTCTACGCCTAAAAAATTGTTCTTTTATTTGCCAGAAATCGTAACTTATAAAATCACTAAAACCCTTGATACTATTGAATAAAATGCTCTTTAGAATGGTGTTTATTTTTTTAAATGGTTTGTCAAAATACACAATAAATTCAATATCATTTAAAGAAATTTTTTCTTGTAGTAAAATATTTTTCAAAGATATTTCGGGGAAATTTTTTTCGCTTTTTTTTCGACTAAATAATCTTTCTTGAGAAGTAGCGATAACTCTTTGATTTTTAATCAAACATATTGATGATTCACAACTATCATCAGATATTCCTATGATATAATGACTATAACTATCTTTTAACATTTATTATTTTTACATGAAGTCAAACTAGAAATCAGTATTGCACTTTACAAAATAGCTATTCAATGACCTATCAACACTGCGCAATAAAAATTGTCTTTTAAATAATTTAAAGAATAATGACATTGGCAAAATAATTGTAAAAAAAACTATTATCTTCACAATTAAAAAACCAATTTGCTCATTTAAATTATGTATTTTTTGTAATTG
>CAILUF010000267.1 GCA_903837365.1 uncultured Alphaproteobacteria bacterium
ATTTTTCTAATTATTTTTTATGAAAAGCAATACCTCATCATCTTTTGCAAATCAAATACTGGTCCAATCTCAACCCTTTCCCCCTAAAGAGTTAGAAGATAATATATTTTTTTCAAAAAATACTAAAATTGCTGGACGCAACGGAATCAATGAATTGTGGGTTTTTTATTCAAAAATAGGGGCGAAAATAGATCGCTATTATCAACTTCATTTATCTGCTCATGCTAATAAAGTAATTTTAATTGTTAATCAAGAAGAAGGTTGGAGTGATGATTTTGATGATATTGAACAGATTATTGATTCTTTAAAAAAGAAAGCTTTACAAGATGCAAATAGTCAAGAATGTTTTTATAGAATATTTATGCTGGGCAATATCTATGCCAGTGTTAAAACAGCTCGATATAATCTAATCAATATATTAAATACATTTGAAGAAATTAGAAAAATTAATGATTCTAAAATTAATGAATCTAATCATGATCAAAACCCTAATGTAGAAACATATTTTAATGAATTTATTGAGATGGCGAGAGATTGTTTAAAGCGTTTTGCCGTGAAAAATGTAAAAAATTCTCCATTTGAAAAGT
Organism: uncultured Alphaproteobacteria bacterium; assembly: GCA_903837365.1. Classification (GTDB taxonomy): domain Bacteria; phylum Pseudomonadota; class Alphaproteobacteria; order Rickettsiales; family UBA1997; genus CAILUF01. The sequence goes on from CAILUF010000267.1 coordinate 588, forward strand.
CACCAGGTGATGGTGTGAATAGATTACCCTCATCTCCTAATGAAGAAGTTTCGTCTGAATCTGGTGGATCTCCAATTTCGTCAGATGGAAAAGTTTCACCTCCTGAATCTGGTGGATCTCCGATTTCGACGGATGGGGAAAATTCGTCTAAAACAACTCTACCCGCAATTTCTCCAGTTCTGGAAATAGGCGGTAATGAAATGGCTCAATATTTAAATTTATCAGTATCATCTATAGACCAATCTATTTTTGATGAAGTTAGTAAAAGTCAAAGAAACTCTCCAGAAAAATTGCCACACATTTTTGAATATGAGCGTAAAGAAGATATTGATTTCTCTGAAAAAAATTACCACATTTACAATTCAAAAGATTCTCCAGATGAAATTACTAAGATTTCAAAATTAGTAAGTGATAATCCTGATGATCTTATTGATGATAATCAGGCGATTAAGTCAAGCGTTCAAGATTCTATAAAATCAGCGATAACTGAATTTAATAATGATGAAGCAACAAAACTTAAATCTTACAAATATTTGCTAATTGCTATATATTCTCAAGGAGTTAATAAAAATGAACAATATAAAAAATTTTTAAAATCGGTAAATGCGGATTTAAAAAAGCCAGAACAATTAATTTACAGTGACGCTAAAAAACTATCTCTAATTTTTCAAGAAAAATCTGATTCAGCTAAAGTTTTTACCGGACGAATTCAAGAAGATTCAAATGCCAGATTAGTTGGAATGCGCACAAAAAGAATACCGCTAGAACTTTTACTTGAAACTGCAAAACAAGATCTAGGAAAAAGTGATTTTGATGAACTAAACAATTTTAAAAAAACAATTAAGACAATTAAAGGACAATTTGAAATGCCTTCCATCCATTTCTCTTCGAGAAAAGAACCAATAGCTGGAAATCAATCATTATCGCAATCGCCAATTTCTTCTGCATCATCATCACTAAGTTCTCTTGGGTCATCGTCGCTAAGTCCTCTTGGGTCATCGTCGCTAAGTCCTCTTGGGTTATCGCCACCAAGTTCTCCTGAATCATCGTCGCTAAGTCCTCTTGGGTTATCGCCACCAAGTTCTCCTGAATCATTGCCACCAAGTTCTCCTGAATCATCGCCACCAAGTTCTCCTGAATCATCGCCAGATTGTCGTAAATTATTTCCTTCACCAACTGCATCGCCACCCGCATCACGATCACGATCATTATCGCCATCACGATCGCTATCGCTATCGTTATCGCCATTGCCATTGCCATTGCTATTGCGATCTACATCGCAATCACTATCACCATCATCTCAGTCTCAATTGCGTTCACGATCATTATCGCCAAGAAAATTAAGACCAACATCCAAATCACCATCCCAATCCAAATTACTATTCCAAGAAACACAACCCCAAAATCAATATTCAGAATCTATTGATGCGCCTGGAGTTGCACCTGGAGTAGAAAATTGCCATCCAAATCAACGATCTTCAAATGCAATTCCAATAAATCCTCTAAATCCTCGCGCTTCTTCGCCAATTCATAAGCCAGTATCGCCAGCTCTTCAATCAAGTTTTTTAAATCACCAAGTAAAAAAAAATCCTTTCATGAGCAGTAAAGCTAATATACAACCAACCCAATCCCTTGGGGGATCAAAAGCAAGTAAGTTGCCAATTCATTATTTAACTAGACCGGGAGTATTGTCAACTCAATCACATCGAGGTTTTTTCAGGAGTTTAGCGCAAAGAGCTAAAGTTTTTTTGATGGGAGTCGAAGAGTCGCCAGCTCAAGGTTCTGTCAAAAGAGGAGTGCCATCAACTCAACCTTTTAATCGCGTTGGAAGGTCTCGTTCTATGTGGGCAAATTGCGTGGAAAGACGTTAGTCATTTATTAAAGAAGAAATCAATTAATTAGCTTTTCTACTAAGAGATTAATTGAGTTTATAGACATTATTGCTATGATAAAATTTACGCAGTTATACAAGTGCGCCATTATAAAATTTACATTATAAAATTTATATAAAGTTTGCACCATTATAAAATTTATGCCATTACATTATCACATTTACAAAAACAATTAAAGCTTCAGGCTCTAAGTTATCAAGAGTTTAACAATTTCCAATTCGCAATACATTATTTAAAAATTAAGCAAAATATTTCATCAATTCAACTTTAAAAATGTTATAATTTAAAACAACTCAAAATGTTTACTTGAAGTTAAACAAACAAAATCATTATTTAGCATAATATAATATTATTTTAATTTGTATTTGTTATGACTGGAACAAGCAGTGATTTAACCCCCGGTGGTTTAACCCCTCATAGGGCGCCGACAAGTAGAACGATTACGGCAACTGCCAATGAGGTGGTGGAAAAAATGAAGAAGATAGACGATGTTTTTAGTTTGATAACTAAATCACAACATAATTCTATAGATGCCAAGACTATCCTTGAAATTATTTTTGACAATAATGAAGTTGAACAAAATCCTGGTCAAGATATAATTCAAAATCTTAAAAGTTTTGAAATAGAGTATGGCACTACCAAAGCTTCTGATGAAATTTTTAAACAATATGAAATATTATATTTTTTTGAGAAATTAAAAGACAAAGTAAATACTTCTTCACCACAACCGGATCAGGCAAATGCTATACAACAGGATCAGGCTGCTATTAAAGATCAAAAAAAAATTGATAATTTACACACACAACTTGAATTAGTTCTAAATAAACTTAACCTCCTAAAATATAGCTATATATACGAAGATCCTGATCCTGAGACTATCTCAATTAATAAAAAAAAATATTATACTTTAAAAAGCAATAATAAAGAATATTATACTCATGATAAAGAAAAGAACGAAATAGCTGATAGAACTAAAATTGCATATTCACCAACTCCTGATGGGTCCTCAAAAACAAGCAGTGATGGCACTAATCAGCATGATAATCCTCCACAACTTTCACCTCGTTTTCCTAATAAAAAAATAACTGGAGAGGCATCGAAATGCGTAATGGATGCTATGAGAGAATCAATTAAATCATTTAGTAATCAATCAGCTTTTACTAAACTTACATATTTTTTAATAGCTATCAAACTTCAAGGAATCAATAATAATGAAAAAAATTTTAATAAACTTTTACGTGAAAGTGGAGAAAATTTTGGTGATTCAAATTATAAAGATGCAAAACAAATTTCTAAATTATTTCAAGAGCAAAGTAAAGAAATTGGGCTTTTTACGGGCCGAGTTAGCGAATACCACCCAAATATCGAGGAAAGTAAAATAGTAGGTATGCGCACCAAAAGAATTCCCTTAGTTTTAGTTATGGAACTTGCAAAAGAAATGTTAAAACCTCAAGAACTTAATTTATTTAAAGGTATTAAAAATAATATATTCGAAGAATCGCTAGATAAATATCCTCATCCTCCAGTTCCAGTTGGGAGAAGACGTAATCCATCTTCACGCCAAGAAGGAAATCCAGTCATAGATAATTCTCGGCCACAGCCAATGGAGCCAAGTGATTCGTTAACTACAGATTCAACTTTACCCTCATCAACTTTAACTCCGGACATTAGTAATAATGGGTCCAGATCTTCATCCTCTCTTACCCAATAACATCATGAAGATGATTAACAAAAGTTATAGTTTTTAAGTTTATTATTTCCTAAATCAAAAGCAGATTTTGAATATAAATTTTAAGCCTGAAAATTTTGATGGTTGCAAGTTAGTAAGTTTTTTTTAAGATTATTTTTTAACAAAAATCTCATTTAAAAAATTAAACATGGCTAGGTAAAATGACTAAGCAAGCAAATAAGCAAGGCGATTTTTCTTCAACAAATCAAAATATACAAACAGCTTCAAACCTAGAGGCAAATGGATCGCCAATAAATTCATCAATGATAAATTCATCAACTCAGCAATCTTCACAAAAAGAATTGTTAAAAAAAGAATTAGTTAAAATCTCGCGTCGCGAATTATTTAACATTGAAGCAGAGCAGTCCGTGCTTGGTACGATAATTTTAAACAATGAATATCTAAATCGCGTTATTGAATTTCTATTGCCTGAGCACTTCTACGAACCAGCGCATCAAAAGATTTTTGCGCAAATTATTCATAATGTTGAAAAAGTAAATATTGTTGCTAATCAAATTACTTTAAAACAATTTTTTGAACAAGAGGATAACATCAAGGCAATTGGTGGATCGCAATATTTATCGGTTTTGTTAGCAGGTGCGCAAACCATCATTGACATCGCAGATTACGGGCGATTAATTTATGATTTAGGTTTAAAAAGAAAACTGGTTATGATTGGTGAAGATATAGTTAATCTTGTTAATGGTGGTGATGAAAATATCGCAGCACAAGAGCAAATCGAAAGTGCTGAAGCAAGTCTATTCGCACTTTCAGAGCATGGTGGTGGTGGGAAAAGTGATTTTAAAAATATCTCTTTTTCACTTAAAGAAACTCTCGATAAAACCTTGTTAGCGCGTCAACGCGATAGCCATGTTAGCGGTGTATCGACAGGTTTACTCGATCTCGATAAAATCTTAAGTGGCATGCAACAATCGGATTTAATAATTTTGGCAGGTCGACCATCAATGGGTAAAACAGCTTTGGGAATCAACATCGCGGTCAATGCTTGCAAATTTCTCAATCAAGATATTGAGGATAAAAAACTGCAAAAAGCAGTGGGATTTTTTTCGCTAGAAATGTCTTCAGCGCAATTAGCTTCGCGTATTTTATCGATGGAATGCAGTATCAATGCTACTAAATTTCGCACCGGTCAATTAAGCGAAAATGAATGGGAAGTTATCGCAACTCGTTCGGCAGAAATTGCTAAATTACCTTTTTTCATTGACGATACTCCAGCTTTATCGATCTCGGCAATTCGTAGTCGAGCACGCAGAATGATGCGTAAAAATAATTTAGCATTATTGGTAATTGACTACTTGCAGTTGATTCGCGGAGTTGCTAAAAGATCGGCAGAAAATCGCGTTCAAGAAGTTTCCGAAATTACGCAAGGATTAAAAGCAATTGCCAAAGAATTTAATATTCCAGTAATGGCTTTATCGCAATTATCAAGGGCTGTTGAGCAAAGGGAAGATAAAAGACCACAACTTTCCGATCTTCGTGAATCTGGATCAATTGAGCAAGATGCCGATGTTGTTGCGTTTATTTATCGCGATAGTTATTACAAAGAAAGACTTCGTCCACCCGAAACAGAAGCTGATAAATTTCAGCGTTGGAAA